>JBAQWI010000418.1:0-3073 GCA_049298835.1 Oscillospiraceae bacterium | reverse complement strand
AAAAAAAATGAAACTGACTAAACAACAACAACAAAATGTATTCAATTAGCTGTAACAGTTAGTAGGAAATTTAAAATCACAATTTATGTCAGGTGATCAGAAATAAATACAAAATGATAATTATTAGCCTAACATAATTTATATACAGATGTGGAAATAAAATAAAATCAACAATGTGAAATCACTAAGTTCTATAAAAAGTTTATTTCAGTCCTTGCAAGTTAAGATCACATTAAATACTAGAGCAGCTGGTCTTATAACAAAGATAAACAATATACAAACTTATTATATAGAGGAGGACTGAGAAGTTTAATTTAATAGGTTACATGGAAATTTAAGGTAAATGGAGAGATCTAATTTAGAAATGGCATGTTTGAAAGTTAGTTTAGACTTGATATTTACTATTGAGGCAGAAAGAGAATTCCAGGGCTTAACTACTCTAGAGGAAAAAAAATGCTTTCGGGTATTGTTTTTAGTGAGAGGAATTTCCAGACGTAAGGTATGTCCCCGAGTATTGACAGATTTAGAAAATTTAAAAAATTCATCAAATTGAAGAGAAGAGAGTCCATGTACTATTCCATGACAGGCCACCAAATCGTTAATCAGTCGTCTGTGTTCAAGCGACTGGAGTTTTAGTTTTTCTAATCTTTCCTTATAACCAAAATTGTTTAGACCCGATAAACGCCTAGTAAAGGATTTCTGAACATTTTCAATAATGTCTATAAGATGAATGTAAGAAGGGGACCATGTTATGGATGCATATTCTAAAATAGGCCGTATGTAAGTTTTATAAGCTCGGATTAGACTATGGGGGTTCCTGGACAAAAATGAACGAAATAAAAGGGCTGATCTCTGTCTGGCATTGCATGCTTGGTTACTAATATGTTCTTTAAAGTTTAGTTTGCAATCAACAGTAACCCCAAGGTCTTTGACATGGTCTGATTTTTGTATGACCTTATTCGATAAAGTAAAATTTTGGTTTACTGATTGGTGTCCAATTATTATTAAATTACATTTGGAGTATGAAATCCCAATTTGCCAAGTATTAGCCCAATTATGTATATTATCAAATTGTTTTTGAAAATTAATAGATGATTCAGGTAATGTTAATTCAGAATATATCTTGACATCATCCGCAAAAAGTTTGGTGGTTACAGATGAATCTAATGAATCAGTGATGTCGTTGATAAATAAGTTAAATAATAGAGGGCCTAATACACTCCCCTGGGGGACTCCGCTAGCAGAAAAGATATAATTAGAAACAGAAGAATTAATTTTAACACACTGAGTACGGTGGTCAAGAAAAGCAATGATCCAATAGAGGAGATTTCCTTTGACTCCATAACTTATAAGTTTTTGAATCAGTTTAGGGTGGGAGATGGAGTCGAAGGCTCTTTGGAAATCTATGTACCCAACAGCTGTTGTACGATGGTTATGTAATGAAAGTGACCAGTCGTTAAGACTAGAGAGAATATTAGTAGAGGTAGAATGGTTTTTGAGAAAGCCATGTTGGCTTGTGCTAATTAATTTGTGATTATTAAGATATTCAAGAAGATCATTCGAGATGATGGATTCGAGTACCTTACAAGCAGTGCATGTGAGTGATATGGGCCTATAATTGCCAACTTCAGAGGGAGAACCCTTTTTGAGCTTGGGAATAATGATAGATCGTTTCCACTCGTCGGGAATGGCATGAAGATCGATAAAAGATCTGTATATAATAGCAAGGGGGAAGGCAATTGATTTAGCAGTGTTGTGGTAGAAGATTGGGGGAAGGTTATCTGGGCCACAAGCTGAATTAGTTTTTAATTTATTAACAATTTTGAAAATGATTGATGGAGATATGATGACATCATCTACGCCTATAGAATAAGAAGGTATTCTAGATGGGAATTCGGGGGCTATACCATTGTCTGTAGTAAATACAGATGCAAAGTAATCAGACAGAAGTGAAGCTTTTTCAGAGTCATCTATATGGATTCTACCTTCGGAGTTAATCAGAGGAGGAATTCCAGATCTTGAGCTAAGTTTGCTATTTACATATTTATAGAAAGACCCTATGTTGTTAGATTCTATGATCTTCTTTTCTTTTTTTAGATCATAATCAAAGATGGCTGTTTTACATTGTTTAGCAATGTCTGAGTATTTTAATCTAAGGCTGTGGTTTGTTTTGTTATTTTTCAGTATTCTCCAAATTGCGGCTTTGCGAGTCAATAGTTTTTTGATAGTAGCAGGATAGTTTCTAAGATGATATTTTTTTAAATGGGGAACTTTTTTAGTAGGAACAAATTCATATATCACTGGCCATAACATGTTTTTGAATTGGTCCCATAGGGAATTGGCATCAAAGTAAAAACCGAACAGCGAATGCCAATCAAAGTCTTTGAGAACTGCATTTATGGCTTCATAATTTCCAGAGGACCAATCGAAAATAGTTAGATCAATGGATTCGTCATCAGCTTGAATATTTTGGCTAGAATTTGTATCAGGAAAAAAAGTAGAAAATTTAACCATAACATGATCGCTTGTACTAAAGGGTGGCAGGGTGTCCGATACTACTACAGCACATGGATCGGTGCAGAAAATTAAGTCAAGAGTGCTATCAGTGCCATGTTCAGTGTAACGGGTAGGTGATAAAACCATTTGATTTAGACCAAAACCAGTTACAGATTCTATGAAAAGATCGTGAATCCCATCAGTAGGATAGGAGTTATTGGCCCAATTAATGAGAGGCAAGTTAAAGTCACCAGCCACTATAGTAGTTAGGTTAGGCTTAATTAACTGGGAAAGAACTTTTATGAAATAATGCATGTGAAAGCGTTTTGATTCTACGGTAAGGGTAGAACTGGGGGGCCAGTAAAGCAGAATAAATCTATAGATCAAATTACCAACATAAAACTCAAAGCATACTAAATCACAATTGATAAAATTTAACATAGCAATAATTTCAGATTTAAGTGAAATCTGTCTGGATTTATATTCATGGGAAATAAAAACACATACTCCGCCACCTGTCTGGTTAACACGATCACAGCGAAATACATTAAAACAGTTATGTGGATCAAGCATATTG
>JBAQWI010000417.1:0-2541 GCA_049298835.1 Oscillospiraceae bacterium | reverse complement strand
GTAATGGATGGTATGATTATGGACGATAATGATGATTTCCGTCCCGGTTTAAAAGCCCGCGATGAAGAAGGTGTTTTGAGCCCGTTACAAGCAGTTGAACTCTATAAATCAGAAATTAGAGAATTTGCTAAGGCCATGAAGTTACCAATTTGGGGTAAACCAGCGTCCTGTAGTGTTGCTTCTAGGTTTCCTTACTATTCTGAGATTACGGAAGAGAAAATCAAAAAGGTGATGGAAGGTGAACAATTCTTAAACAGCCTAGGATTTTCAGTAGTTCGTTTGAGATATCATGATTCTATTGCTCGAATTGAAGTTGAAGAAGATCGTTTGGCGGATCTTCTCGAAAATCGTGTGATAATCAATCAATATTTGAAGGAATTGGGATTTGAATATGTTGCTTTAGATGTTTCTGGATATCAGATGGGGAGAATGAATGAAGAGCTGCTTGAAGCAAATGCGATTTAGGAATCGAGGTAATTATGAAAAAACTAATTCATTTAAACTTAAAACGTTTTGACGTCTCCGATCAGTTTGGAGGAGTCAATCATAACCTCAATATCACTGATTGGGGTGCAGCAATCGTAGGAGAGATTGATACATTTGTAAACAATACTGCTACAGAAAATGAAATTGATTTTGCTGTTTACTTTCCAGAGGCTCATATTATTTCTGCGAAAAAAATGATAAGCCTTGAATCTAGACTTGGGATTGGTTGTCAAAGTGTATACCGTCAAGATGTGTCACCTGGGGGAAATTTTGGGGCCTTTACGAGTCATCGGCCAGCAAGTGCAATGAGGCAATTAGGTGTTACTCATACCATTATAGGCCACTATGAGGAACGACTTGATAAGATAGAGCTCTTGGCAAAAGCTGAAGTTCGAGATTTTTCTTCTGTCAATGAAATCCTGAACCAAGAGATCAAGATGGCACAGCAGCAAGAAATGAAAGTGCTTTATTGTATAGGGGAATCATTAGAGCAAAAAAGCCATTGGAAGGATGTCCTATATGAACAATTGACAATTGGCTTAAAGGGCGTCGAACTAGAGGGAATTGCAATTGCCTATGAGCCTATTTGGGCAATTGGTCCAGGAAAAATCCCCCCTACCGGTGAACAGATAAAAGAAATTGCTGATTATGTTAAGACCATTTTACCAGACACACCGTTACTTTACGGAGGTGGTTTAAAGAAAGAAAATGCGAAGGAAATCGCTAGCATCGATTCTCTTGACGGAGGATTAATTGCATTGACAAGGTTTAGTGGAGATATTGGATTTTATTCAGAAGAATTTAAAGAAATAGTTGAAGAATATATTGGAATAAAAAACGAGGTGGTTGTATGAAACTTTCTTTAGAATACGGAAATGGTTTTATGGACGCAGAATTACCTGATAATACAGATGTATTTATACCAGGTGAAACAATTCCTGATCCACCACATATCCCATATGAAAAATTAGAAGAAGAGACGCTAAAGTCAATACGCAATCCGCTGGGAATGCCTCCTTTAACGGAGCTGGCCAAAGAGGGGAGTAAAATAACGATTATTTTTCCAGATCGAGTAAAGGGCGGCGAACAACCAACTTCTCATCGAAAGATGTCTATAAAATTGATTTTAAAGGAATTGTACAGTGTCGGTGTAAAGAAGGAAGATGTCCTGTTAATTTGTTCTAAAGGTTTACATCGTAAAAACACTGAAAAAGAAATCAAAAATGTATTGGGTGAGGAACTATACCATGAGTTTTCCGTAACTGGTCAAATTATTAACCACGATAGTGAGGATTACGATAACTTAGTGGATTTAGATAAAAATGCTTACGGCGATCCGGTAATTATGAATAAGTATGTCTACGACAGCGATGTTGCTATTTTAATTGGACATACTCAAGGAAATCCATATGGAGGTTACTCCGGAGGATATAAGCATTGCGCCACTGGAATTACTCACTGGAAGTCGATCGCTTCCCACCATGTGCCCAAAGTAATGCATAAACCAGATTTTGTTCCAGTGAATAATAGTTCCACAATGAGACATAAATTTGATGAAATAGGTTCTTACATGGAAGAAAAAATGGGTAAAAAATTTTTCTGTTGTGATGCGATATTAGATACTAAATCTCGTCAAATCCAAATTAACAGTGGAGCAGCCGATGAAGTTCAGAAAAAATCGTGGGTTTTAGGTAATCAAAGAACATATGTCCCATTTGCAGAAAAAAAATATGATGTGATTGTTTTTGGTATGCCGCAATTCTTCCATTATGGAGATGGCATGGGGACTAATCCAATTATGTTAATGCAAGCCTTGTCTGCCCAAGTGATCCGTCATAAACGAATTATGAGTGATAAATGCGTCTTTATTTGTGCCAGTACTTGTACTGGGTGGTTTAATGAAAGTTTATGGCCGTACACCAAAGAAATGTACGAATTGTTCCAAAAAGAAGGTGATATTTTACCAGATATCAACCGATATGGAGAATATTTTGCTACAAATGAAGAATACATCAGAAAATATCGATATACAAATGCCTTCCATCCGTTCCATGG
>JBAQWI010000416.1:0-1987 GCA_049298835.1 Oscillospiraceae bacterium | reverse complement strand
ATCCATAGAAATATGGACCGATTGAGCCCAATTTTTTCAAGCTCACGGAGCAGTACTTTGTGGTTGACCATAATAAATATTCGTTTAATGAAGATATCCTGGCAAACCGCAAGATCAAACAATAAAAATAAAACATTATACACAGTACAATATAAAGAATATAGTTAAAAATGCAAAAATTGTCCTAATAAATATTTTTAAAAAGCATTCTATTGATAAAATTTCTATTGTCTTTACAAGGTAAGATAAAGTTATGTCTCCTATCTCTTAGATTATGACCATGTTGCTTCTGTTCAGGTAAGAATTGCTTAAGTACGTGAAACGTATTATTACAAATTTGATCAAACAATTTTTTGGTCAAAAATTCAAAAGTGTAACCAGTTTCAGGGTAATATTTAAGTTTTTTGCACTTTTTCAAAAAAGCATTAATTTTTTGAATATTGCTCGAGCTAGCAAACCCCCACCAGGCAGGGGATGCATACATTATTTTTGATAAAACCTTGGCCCGGAAGACTTCTTGGAGGGCTTCTTGTCGCAGCCCATGCGCCCTAAGGACCGACAAAGCATATAGAGTACTGGAAGCCTCATTTAGAATTTCATTTATGTGAGTATCCATGGACAGATTATCTTGAAAGGTTACTCCCAGGATGCTAATAACCTTAGTTCTATTAATGTCTGGTGTTGGAGGAAGGGCATCCGAGCATTTTCCCCCCATTTTATTAAATACAACCTCCTTGGTTTTAGTTTTGTTTAAATTGAGGTTATTGATTTTTGCCCATTCCTCTATGTGGTTGATTTCTTCTCCAATAAGGCCTTGATGGCAACTCGCAGATACTAAATAGCTATCGTCAGCATATTTATGTAACTGGAACTTATCCGTTTTAGTTGTAAGGTCTGAGGCTGCAACAATATAAGATATTGGGCCAGTACCGGAACCCTGCACCACACTGGCATTTATATTACTGGGTTCCGATATTACCCCCTCAAATCTCGTGGTATGCACCCGATCAGTGTAGAAAGAGACTAGCCAGTTATAAACTTCTTCCCTGATTTCTAGTTTGGCATACTTTTCAAACAGTGTTTTGTGCTTTACACTGTCGAAAGCCTTGTTAAAATCTAGGGCCACAACTATGACTTTCTTATTGGTTTGCAATAGATCAGTAATGTTCCTAAGTATTGCGACAAGAGCTGCAGTACAAGATCCGGTAGGCCTAAAGGCGTATTGATTTTCAAAATTTAGATCTGCTGGTGGTACTAGGAGAGCTGGATAAAGGTAATTTCTTGTAATATAGTTCTCAAGACATCGTGATAAAATAGATGTCACTGATATTGGACGAAAATCCGAAAGCGAAGCTGGTTTAGAAATTTTTGGTATTGGCGTGATTTGTGCACATTTCCATTGTAATGGCACAGTGGCAGAATTTATTGATAGAGTGTACAGGTAAGCCAGAGCTTTAGCAAAAATTGGTGCAGACAGTCGCAAGAACCAAGCAGGTAAAGTATCAGGTCCACTAGAGGACGGTTTTAAATTATCGAGAATTTTAAAAGCAACATATTCATCGATTTCAATTTGATCCTGTTTGGCATAGCATTTTAAATGTGGATCATGATAATCACCATCTGTGGATATGTTAGCATAATTTTTATTCAAATTTTCTGCTGTCAGAATTGTCCCTCCTCCCAAAGAGGCTCCAACCCGCTTACTCTTATTTAAAATCTTTCCAACTTGAGACCACAAAACTTTAGAATTGTTTGTTTCGACATTTTTTAAACAGTTACTGTTATGTTTTGCTATAAGTTTGCCTATTTTAGTAGCTAAGTCATCAGCTTCTTCGGTTTTCCCTTTTCGCATCAATTTATTTTTTTTCCTTAGCATACTTTTAATTTCGCCAGACATGAATTTAGGATCTTTGTTTGTTACAGTTATTCGTTTCTTTGGATAAAAATCGTCCAGCAACCGATTCGCTATTTGATAAAAATTGTCTGC
>JBAQWI010000415.1:0-11132 GCA_049298835.1 Oscillospiraceae bacterium | reverse complement strand
TTTAAGAGTTCTTTTAGCAGCAACGTCGCCTTTTGCAAAGTGACCTTTTTGTGGTTTGTTCACTTTGTGTGGTTTCATATCGCCAAAACCGATTTGTAATGAATTGTAGCCGTCGTTTTCAATTGTTTTCTTTTGAACAACAACGCAAGGGCCTGCTTCAATTACTGTTACAGGAATTACCTTACCACGCTCATCGAAAATCTGAGTCATACCGATTTTCTTACCAATGATAGCTTTTTTCATTGTGATTTTTCCTCCTAATTAGGTTATTGGTTGGCTTTGTGCCAACATGACCTGTTGCACGCGTATAAAAATTAAAGTTTAATCTCAATATCTACGCCAGCAGGAAGTTCTAGACCTTGAAGTGCTTCAACTGTCTTTGCAGATGGTCTAAGTACATCAATTAGTCTTTTGTGAGTTCTCATTTCAAACTGCTCACGGCTGTCCTTATATTTATGAACTGCACGAAGAACTGTTATGATTTCTTTTTTAGTAGGTAGCGGGATTGGACCCGAAACCCTAGCACCAGTACGTTTTGCAGTTTCAACTATTTTAGTTGCTGCTGCGTCGATTAGTGTTGTGTCATAACTTTTAAGTCTGATTCTGATTTTCTCTTTGACTGCCACTGTCATCGCCTCCTTATAATAATTACAATTGGGGGTTAGACTGTAAATTCTCAACACGCACCCGTGTGTTTCCTCTTGAAAACATAAAAACGCCGAAAAAACTATAAAGTTTTTCCGGGAAGGGTGTTTTAAATCATAACCTAAACGCAATCACATCCATGCACAAAAATGGCATAGGGATATTGCAGCTACGTCTTTGTTTTAAATTTAATAGTCGCCCGGTTTAAAATCGGACATACTCCACGGAAATAACCCACTAAAAGTGGCAACCTCCCGCTTCAACGCATATCTTGTTGCAGTCTTGCTTAACTATCTTACTATATATTGCTTATAAATGCAAGCATTGTTTTAAAAAACTTTTAGAGTTTTAATGGATGTTTTTTGTGCAATATGCATAAATTTAAATATCTTAAACAAAATTTTCCATTCTATCTGAAAAAATGAAGATTTTTGCACTTTATAGTCGATACTATATATAGCGGACTCATACAGTATATCATAATTGCGCATATTGCGTCCACTACTAAATTCGGAGGTATTTTTATGGATTTTTTTTCTAGCACCACGGGTGTACCCTTTGTTTTGTTTGGTCCACTTTATTTTGCATTGTTGATAGCAGTTGTTGTACTCTCCTTATATATGTATAAATTTCGAGATAAGCTGAGAAAGTTCAAACACAACAAACTACTTCGCTTTGTGTTTTCAGGGGTGCTCTTTACAAATATGACAGTATACTATGTTAGCCTAATGATAATCGGTGAATACGATATTAAAAAGCACCTTCCATTAGAGTTCTGTTTTATAACAGGATATATTCTAATGTACATTTTAATTACAAACAATAAAAACAATTTTTTTACAACTCTGTTTTACTGCACCTTAATAGGACCGTTGCCTGCAATGATTTTTCCCAATCTATCTGGTAGCTATGATCGATTTATCTTCTATCAATTCATTATCAGTCACCATTTTATGTTACTTGTAAGTTTTTACTGTGTGATTGTTTTTGGATACAAGGTTGAAACCAAATCTGCAATCAGGGCATTTATATATGGAAATATCGTTTTTATATCGGTATCTATCCTCAATGTACTATGGGGCAGCAATTATATCATGCAACAAAAACTACCCGATCACATTATTAAGATGTTCCCGTTCGTGACGTATTTCGACCATCCAATTTTTTGGCTTGAAACCTGCGGTTTAGCAATGCTGATACCCGGAGTGTTTCTTGCAACCAAATTTAGTCAGAACAAAGCTACAATACCAGATGTCCCCGCAGTAGAATTGAATAAAGCATAATTAAATATCTGCTGACTAAACAAGATACCCACCTAATTTTTAGGTGGGTATCTTGTTTTACTTAATTATTTTCAATTTAGGAGGACTAAATTGTATTTTTATTCAGTAACTATTGCAATTGAGGCACTAGCACCAACTCTTGAAGCTCCTGCCTCAATCATTTTTATTGCATCAGCCTTTGTTCTTACTCCACCTGAAGCCTTAACGCCAACATTTTCCCCAACTGTTTTTCTCATAAGTGCTATATCCTTAGTTGTTGCTCCTGCTGTTGAAAAACCAGTTGATGTTTTAACAAAATCTGCTCCTGCCAAAACTGATAGTTCGCAAGCTTTAACCTTTTCACCATCTGTCAAAAGACAAGTTTCAAGAATAACTTTTACTATTGCAGGACGAGATGCGTCAACAACAGCTTTAATGTCTTTCAATACAACTCCATCATTTTTTTCTTTTAATGCACCAACGTTAATAACCATATCAACCTCTTGTGCACCATTCTGAACAGCTAATTTTGCCTCAAATGCCTTTGCTTCAGTAGCCATCGCTCCCAAAGGAAACCCAACTACAACACAGGTTTTAACGGTTGAGCCTTTAAGTTCATTGAATACAGTTTCTGTAAAACAAGTGTTTACACAAATGCTGGCAAAATTATATTGTTTAGCCTCTGTACAAAGCTTAATAACTTCACTTGTTGTTGCCTCTGCTTTAAGTATTGTATGGTCAATGTATTTATTTAGTTCCATAAATATTCCTTTCATGCAATGCATAGTCTAGTATTTTATTCGTTATCAATTATAGTTGAAATCCCCCGCATATGCAGGGGACAACAACTACTACAAATCACTAATCGCGGGTCTTTAGAGAACCAACAGTATCTTTAGTTACTAGTTTGTTGTCAAGGAAAATTGCCTTTTCTACTGTCTTTTTATTAAGAATGTCTAGTGCAATTTTTAGTCCTTCTTTTCCTAAGAAGAAAGGTGGTTCAGCAATTGTTGCTTCTAATTCACCTGACTTTATTTTATCTAATGCAGGATCAATAGCATCACAGCTAATAACAGTAATTTTATCTAATCTACCTGCAGCTGAAATAGCTTCAAGTGCCCCAAGTCCCATTTCATCATTTGCAGCATATACGCAATCAATCTCTGGATTTGCTTGTAGAATGTTTTCCATTACTGACATTGCTTTTGCTCTATCAAACTCTGCAGCTTGTGTTGCTACTTTTTTAAAGTTTTTAGCAGTACTAATAACATCGTTAAATCCTTTTGATCTTTCTTGAGCAACATTTGTACCCATAATACCTTGAATTTCAACTACATTTACTGTTGCTTTGTCTTTAAAAGTATCAACTAAATAGTTTCCAGCAATTGTACCAGACTTAATAGCGTTGTATCCAATATGAGAAGCAACAACACCACCGTTAGCTTGACGGTCCATTGTTATTACAGGAATACCTGCTTTATTACAAAGCTCAATTGCTGAAACAATTGCGTCTGAGTCAGTTGGGTCAATAATAATTGCATCTGGCTTTTTTTGAATTAGATTTTCAACATCTGCAACCTGTGTTGCAGAGTTGTTTTGAGCATCAGTTACAATTAATGTTACTCCATTATCATCGGCTGCTTTTTGCACACCATCTTTTACGTCAACGAAGAAAGGATTGCTTTGTGTGTTCATTGATAGACCAACTACAATTTTTTTAGTGGCAGCTTTGCTACTTTCACTACCTGTTATGTTTTTTTTAGTACATCCAGCGAAAGCTGAAGTTGCTACCGTTAGACACATAGCCAAAGCAAGGACTTTGATTGTTTTTTTCATTAAAATATTCCCCTTTTCTTTTTTTATCTACTCACCTTTCGATGAGATCGATTTAAATTTCTTATCGATAACGATAGCCACTAGGATAACGATACCTTTTACTATACCGGAAACGAATGGATTTACGTCCATTAACGTCAAAATATTCGATAGAATACCAAGAATTAATGCACCAACAATGGTTGGTAAAATAAAGCCTTGTCCACCAGATAAGCTTGTTCCGCCAAGTATTACAGCCGCAATTGCGTCAAGCTCATAACCTTTTCCGGAATCTGGCCCCGCTGAACCAAGTCTTGCAGTAAGAATAATTCCAGCTATACCGCAAAGCAATCCAGTTATAGCATATACGGTTGCTTCATTTAATTTAATGTTTATTCCTGAAAGTCTTGTTGCCTCTTTATTTCCACCAAGAGCATATACATTTCTTCCAAAACGAGTATAGGATAATACAAAGTAAGCAACTACATATATTAAAGTTAAAATTATGATTGGTAGCGGGATTCCAAGAATTTCACCTTTACCTATAAATTTATAAGCTTCACTTTTAACTGCTATTGGAGCACCTTTTGTAAAAAGTAATGTTGATCCTGCAAGCAATGTCATTGTTGCAAGAGTAACGATAAATGGAGGCAAATCATAATGTGTAATAAAAATTGCATTTATAATTCCACACGTTAACCCTACGCCAAGTCCTGTTAATATCGCAAGGAATAGTGATCCCGTTGTCCCCATAACTGATGCTGATAATGCACCTGAAAATCCAAGTATTGCGCCTACCGAAAGATCAATTCCACCTGTTAAAATAACAAAAGTCATTCCACAAGCAATTATTGCAGACATTGACACCTGCCTAATTACATTCGTTAAGTTGCCAAATGTAAAAAAGCTAGGCGCTACAAATGAAGAGGCAACAACAATTAGTATTAAAATTATTAAAGCCCTGTATTGTGAAGAATCTATATTTGCAAACTTTTTTAAAATATTTGGTTTATTCATTTGTTACACCTCCAGATGCATATGCAAGTATTAACTCTTGCGTTGCATCTTTTCTCATTACTTCTTTTATTATTTTGCCCTCTCTCATAATCAATATTCTATCAGCCATTCCAATTACTTCCGGCAAGTCTGTTGACATGAGAATAATGCTTCTATCCTTTTTAGTAAATAAATCCATGATTTGATATATTTCTGTTTTTGCACCAACATCAACTCCGCGAGTTGGCTCATCTAAGATAAGTACATCTGGACTAGTTCTTAATATTTTACTTAGTACAACCTTTTGCTGGTTTCCTCCGCTTAGATTTCCAACAAGCTGGTTTGCTGAACTAATTTTTATCTTCATTGCATCAACGGAGTTATCAACTGTATTTTTTTCCGCACTCTTATTAATTACACCAAACCGACTAATTTTATCGAGTGATGACAGTGAAATGTTTTCCTTAATGCTTCTAATTAAAATTAACCCTTCATTTTTCCTATCATCTGGAACTAACCCAATTCCTTCTCTAATTGCATTTAGTGGTGAAATATTCTTTATAGTTTTGCCCTTTAAAATAATATCCCCCGATGTTTTCTTTAGTGCTCCATAAATTATTTTTGAAAGCTCAATATTTCCTGAACCCATTAGTCCATAAACTGCTAGAATTTCCGATTTATTAAGTGTGAAGCTAACATCGTTAACAGCTTTGCCAGTAATCCCTTTCACCTCAAAAATTTTATCTTCATTAACTTCTTCTCTTTGGGGATATAGACTTTCAATGTTTTGTCCTACCATTAAAGAAACAATCTCATCGTAATTTGTATCTTTTGTTTCAAGCATCTTAACGTGCTTTCCATCACGGAAAACCGTTATACTGTTAGAAATACTGAATATTTCATCCATCTTATGGGATATATATATGATTGAAATTGATTTAGCAACTAGTTCCTTGATAATCTTAAAAAGCTTGCCAATTTCCTCATTAGTTAAGGCAGCAGTAGGCTCGTCCATGATAATAATCTTAGAATTAACTGAAAGACACTTTGCAATCTCAACCATTTGCATTTGAGCAACCGACAGTTTAGCAATTTTAGTTCTTGGGCTTATTTTAAGTCCAAGAGTATCTAGGAGTGTTTGCGTATCTTTATATAATTTTGTCCAATCTAATATTCCTGCTTTCATTGGAAATTTCCCTAAAAATATGTTTTCAGCAACAGTTAAATCAGGCACAAGATTAAATTCTTGATATATCATTGATATGCCGAGATTTTGAGCGTCTTTTGTCGAGTTATACTCCACCTTTTTTCCCTCAAAAATAATTTCCCCAGAAGTTGCTTTTTGTGCCCCTGAAATTATTTTCATAAGAGTAGATTTTCCTGCTCCGTTTTCACCACATAGCGCATGAATTTCACCCTTTTTGATTTCCAAGTGAACGTTGTTTAGCGCAGTCACACCAGAGAACTTTTTTACAACATTCCTGAGCTCTAAAATATAGTTATTATTCATACAATCACCTCTCTCAATAGGCACATCCAGCAACAAGAATTATACTTGGATATGGAGTAAATTCTCCAGTTCTTATTATTGCTCTTGCACTTTTTGTTTGTTCTTTTAAGTTATTATGAGGCACGTACTCAATTTGAATATTCTTTGGAAGTATCTCAAGGATTTTTTTGTGAATTTCTGGACTTACTTGCATTATCTCTTCGGCAAGTATGACTTTTTCAACAACAATATGCTCCAAGACTTCCACAAGAACATCAAGATAAGCTGGCTCATTTGCTTTCCACGCAAGATCTATTCTTTCAACACCCATTGGCATTGGCAACCCTGCATCACTTACAACGATAGTGTCCATGTGACCTGTTTGCGCAAAAACTTTTGCCATTTGGGGATTCAAAATTCCACCCTTTAGCATTATACATCACTCCTTTTTGGCGAATTACTCTTAATAAACTCATCTATATCTTCTCTTGTTGGCATAGCAATAGCCGTTCCTAGCTTTGTCACTGCAAGATTGGAAACAGCATTTCCAAACCAGCAAGCTTCAAATATATCTTTGCCCTCAGCTAGTGCAGTTACAAAACCGCCATTAAATGCATCCCCAGCGCCTGTTGTATCAACAACCTTAACATCGTAGTTTCCAAAGAGTTCATGCTTTTCTTTTGTGACTGCCAAAACTCCATTTTTACCTAAAGTAATGACAACCTCTTTTACTCCCTTATCTAAGAAATAGTTAGCAGCTTGACGAGCATCATCAATATTGCCTATCTTAATCCCTGTTAGAATTTCTGCCTCTACCTCATTTGGTGTAATAATATCTATTTTTCTGAAAATTTCATTTTTTATAGGTTGGATTGGAGCGGGGTTGAGAATTACTTTTGTACCATTTTCATATGCAATATCAATCACTTTCTCAACAGCATCAATATTTGTTTCAAGTTGAGTAAGAAGAATCTGAGATGACTTTATTATCGGTTCTATTTTCGCTATATCTTCATCATTAAATGTATCACAAGCACCTGACGCAACCATAATAGCGTTTTGACTTGTATTTTCATCAACCATAATCAAAGCTGCTCCCGTTGCAACTTCATCAGATATGAAAACGAACTCTGTTGACATATTTTGCTGTTTTAACATATCCATAGCAACATCAGCAAATTCATCTCTACCTAATTTAGTCACCATTGTGACATTCCCACCTGATTTATGTGATGCAATCCCTTGGTTAAAGCCTTTTCCTCCAGGTCCCATTTTAAACATTGAGCTTTTTACCGTTTCACCTGGTACTGGAAGATGCGGAGCTCTTGACATTAAATCCACAACAAAACTTCCAAAAACTATAATCTTATTCATATATATCTTACTCCTTCTCTACAATTAACTTTTCTGAACCTAATAATTTAAGTATCGGAATAAGTGTAATGGTATCAGTTTGATTTTTAACTGTATTATTTCTATTATTAATTTTGATGCATAGATTATTCATTGCAATCCTGCCCATCTCTTGAGTAGGACGAGAGATACTGGAAATCTTCATTCCCAAAATATTTAAAACCTCTATTTCGTCAAACGTTATAAAAGCTATGTCATTAGGAATTTTTAGCTGATGCTTATTAACACTTTTTAATGCACCCAAACCCATGAGATTGTTGCATGTAAATATAGCAGTTGGTCTTCTTTCAAGATTTAAAATTTTATTTGTCAGCTCATATCCACTTTCCATTCGATAATCCCCGTAGAATATTAAATCATCATTAATGTCAATGTCATTCATTAAAAAAGCTTTTTTATAACCTCTTAATCTATCTCGTCCAGGCTTAGAAGATTTAGGCCCTGCAATAATTGCAATATCTCTATGCCCTTCATCTATCAATGCACAAGTTCCATCAAACGCTCCCTTTACATTATCAATGAAAACCCCATCAAAGTTTGAGTACTTAACATCTCTGTCTACAAGACAAATTGGTATTCCAATGTTCCCTAAAATCTTCAAGTATTCACCGTTAAATTCATTTGTATCAGTTGTTGGAGATATGATAAGTCCTTTGATACTCATTGTTTTCAGCTTCTTTAGTATCATTACCTCTTTTTCTTGATTTTCATCTGTATCGTAGAAGATAGTATTGAAGTTATGTTTATCAGCCTCAGTATTAATCCCTTTAATCACCTCTGCAAAGAAAGGGTTCGTAATATCTGGAACAACAACCGCAATTGTGTTTTGAGCTATTTTTGCCATTCCATTAGATATTGAATTGGGCGAAAAATTATATTCATTTATGACTGCTTGGATTCTAGCCCTTGTTTCTTTTTTTACAGGAGCTGTATTATTTATTACTCGTGAAACAGTTGCACACGAAACACCAGCTTTTTTCGCGATATCAACAATTGTCATATACATCACTCCTTTATAATTGGTATGAAAATTTTTTCTGATTTAATTGTTTGTTATATTTTGTGTTTCCACGTCATAAATATATCACATTAAACTTAAAAGTCAATTTATTATTTAAAATTATTGTGTAATTTGCATAAGTTTGTTTAACATATCTATGAAAACAAAATGAAAATAGTGTATTATATAGCCCAAAAATGGTTATACAAATTAATTTGTGAAAACATTTTCATAAATTAATTTAACTAAATTACTTAGTAGTTTTTAGACTCTATAAATTAATGGGAAAGATTAAATATATTAATTTAATCTTTCCCATTACAATGTATATATACTTTTGTGTTTTTTTGCAAATGGCAGACCGTATAAATCCTAGCAGGACTGCAAGTAAAATAGAGCTATGTTTGAAAAAGTAAAACCGCCGGCTTAGCCGGCGGTTTTACTTTTTCAACTAACTTTTAGTTTATTTCGATTTATCGTATTTATAGCAACTCCTGCGCCAAATACAATCCAGAAAATTGGTGAAACGGACACCGCAGAATCATTGAATAGTCCCGCAAACAGATAACCAATGACTGCTAAAAATGATGCTATGCCCAATCCTTGCTCGTTGCTGTAATGCTTTTTAATCGCATATAATTTTAAACAATCAATAATGTACGTTATTATAATCGTCATAAACGCTAAAAACGCTATGCCCCCATTATTAACGAAAATTTGAAGAAATAAATTATGTGGTTTATCAACAACCATGTTTGTCGTTTCATATGCATAATATTTACCCAAGAAATCATTTTGTGGAAATTTAAATATAAAATTATCCGGGCCACATCCAATAATCATATTGTTTTTTAATAGTGGCAAAGTTCTAGACCAAATATATCCTCTCATTGATCCAATTTTTTCTCTTCCTGCAAACCCTATATGTGGCGGATCTTGTAACTCAATGTTTTGAAAATTAAAAGGGTTAGCCAAATGTAGATTGTTTGTCTCACTTATATTAAAAGAGAATAATGGAGCTTCGTTACACAAAAAAATAATTGTTTCATATCGGGTTGAACTTTCACTTTTTCCCCCAATTTTAAAACTATATCCTTCAAATGACTTGTTTTGAATTATATATACATTGTTATTTTGAGTATAATTAACAAGATTATTTTGGCTATCCTTAAACACTAATTCTTTGCCGTTATAGGAAACTTCAAGCACATCCGACTGCGATGTAATTAAGATATTGTCATTCTTGTGCTGAACATCTCTAACTGGTATGTGATCCTTATAATCAAAGTTCTTTGTATTAGAAAATATACTCAGCCCATCATTGATTAGCGCAGGAACCCTCTCAAATATGCCACCATTGGTAGCTATGTTTAAACCAACAATCATAACTGCCAAAGCCCCAACTATAATTGTTACTGTTTCCCAACCTTTTATGATTTTTTTCAAAAAAATTATAAAAGTAAAAGCACCCGTTGCAAGTAACCCTATAATACCTGCACGTGAAGTACTTCCAAATAGTAACAAACAAGAAAGCAGTGCTGAAATTCCTAATACCATTTTGTTCCTAGTGTGTTTTTCAAAAATAGTAAGCACGGTAAAAAGAGGAATCATCATTGCTGCAAAACTACCCATATAGTTATAATGGCTAAAAGTTCCGTTCATTTTTCCACTTGCATATGCTTGATTAAAATTCGTATCTGCATTAATGTATTTATTGGGCACCACTAAATGTACTCCAAATTGTGTATTATATATATCTTGCCCAATATATTGAAATATTCCTATCATAGCATTTAATCCAACAACAAGAACAAGTGGCAAAATAATATATGTATAATTATTTGTCTCCTTAAAAACAAATATTGTATACAGGAATATTGCAATATAACAAACAATTGTAATAAACCCCTCTGCATGGCTAAAAAGACCTTGAAATGCTACCTCTTTATTATTTGAAAATATTGCAGATAAAAAAGCAAAGAAAATGAACACAACCGATGAAATAAGATATATGGTTGTATGAAATTCTTTCTTTTGAACTAGTCTTTTAAAAAACGTAGCACTAACTAAAATCATTAAAACAACACAAATCAATAAAAACAATGCTTTATATTGTGAAAACATATCAGTCTGTGGAGATTTTCCAAAAATATTAAAGGTATCATAATCAATTTCAATTACTGCTAGGCGAACAAGCAGTGGAACCACTGTTAGCACCAAAATAATTGGAATAAAAAACAAGTTGAATTTCTCTTTGTTTTTATTTAGTACTGCTTTCTTCATGTATGTCTGGCACCCTTCTTTTCGACTTTTTAATTACAGCCTCATTATTTTTAAATGCTTTAAACGCAGTAGAAAACAAGATGCTTATATCTAAAAATATATTCCAATTTTCAATATAATAAATATCGTGCTCAATACGTTTTTTTATAGAAGTGTCGCCACGGTATCCATTTACTTGAGCCCATCCTGTAATTCCAGGTTTAACTTGATGCTTCACCATATAAAGAGG
>JBAQWI010000414.1:0-13525 GCA_049298835.1 Oscillospiraceae bacterium | reverse complement strand
CTCCAATTCAGGGCGAAGTAATTGACCTTGCTCGTTTTGCAGAGCTAGGCAGTGAAGGCATACTTTGCCTGCTGTCAGACTCCACTAATGCAGAACGCCCAGGTTCTACAATGAGCGAAAGCAAAGTTGGCCAAGCGTTCCAAGCGCTGTTTAGCAATGCAGAAGGCAAACGTATCATCATTGCATCATTTGCCTCAAACATTCATAGAATACAACAGATTATCAATACCGCTGCTAAATTTTCACGTAAGGTTGCAGTATCTGGAAGAAGTATGGAAAACGTTGTTGGTATTGCGACCGAGTTAGGCTATCTTACGCTACCAGAAGGAATTTTGGTTGACATCGATAAAATTTCACGTTTTCCTAAAGAAAAGACAGTTATCATAACTACTGGTAGTCAGGGTGAGCCTATGTCTGCACTTTCAAGAATGGCAAGTGGAGAGCATAGAAAAGTTAATGTTACCAGTGATGACTTTATTATAATTTCAGCAACTCCAATTCCAGGAAATGAAAAGCACGTAACACGTGTTATCAATGATCTTTTAAAACTTGGCGCAGAAGTTATCTACGAGGCAATGTATGAAGTCCACGTTTCGGGACATGCTTGTCAAGATGAACTTAGAATGATGCTTGCAATTACAAAACCAAAATATTTTATGCCAGTTCATGGTGAGTTTAAACATCTGAAAGCGCATTCAAAACTTGCCAAAGAAATGGGCGTTTTGCCTTCGAATATTCATATTGGTGACATCGGACAGGTAATTGAGCTTGCACAAGACCATATGAAAGTGGTTGGTACTGTTGAAGCAGGTAGAATTTTGGTTGATGGCTTGGGTGTTGGTGATGTTGGCGCGATTGTTTTGCGTGACAGACGTCATTTGGCGCAAGACGGACTAATCATTGTTGTAATGACAATGGAGAGTGCATCTGGAGCACTGCTTTCTGGACCTGATATTGTATCAAGAGGATTTGTCTATGTGAGAGAAGCAGAAGAGCTTATCACCGATGCAAGACAGGTAGTAAAAAACATTTTGGATAAATGCGCAGAGGAAAATATCAGAGATTGGTCAACTATTAAGCTAAACGTGCGTGATGGGTTGTCAAACTTTATATATAAACGTACAAAACGTGGTCCTATGATTTTGCCAATTATAACTGAGGTATAAGATAAGTGGCTTGTTGCGAGCCAAAGGCGAAGTGAGAAGTCCTTAGCTTAACCGTTCTTTTGAAGAGCGAGGAAAAACGAGAGCGACAAAAGAACCTACCCAATAAGTGGCTTGTTGCGAGCCAAAGGCGAAGTGAGAAGTCCTTAGCTTAACCGTTCTTTTGAAGAGCGAAGAAAAATGAGAGCGACAAAAGAACCTACCTTATAATTTGCCAACAAAACAACAACAGGAGTACACATAAATGAAACATAAAAGATTTTGGCTTATAAGACCGATTAGTATCATGCTCATGGTTATGAGCATGATACTTGTTGGCATAATATATTTTGCCAATAAAACACTATTTTTTATTATGGCGCCGATAGTGTTAGCTTTAGTGTGTTTTTCTGGATTTAGACTTTATAAAATACAAGCAGATTTGCATGACATGATTGCTTCAATGGGACGTTCTATGACCGATTCCCATGAGGCAAGCTTTGTAACATTCCCTATGCCCTCTGTAATACTGAGTGAGGTCGGCGAAATCGTTTGGTATAACGATGTGTTTAAGGAAGTTGTACTGAAGTCTAAAAAAGATATTTTTGGCTATAACATTCAAAATATTGTTTCAAAGGATATCAAGACACTCATAGCAAACCAAGGCAGTGTAATTTCATATCAAGGTAGTAATTTTGAGGTTTTCTGCATTGAAAATAAAGACCATAGCAATATCATATACGTGATGTATTTGGTCGATATTACTGAACTTTATAACATAAAGGTTGAGTCAGTAAAAACCAAACCTGTTGTAATGCTCCTTCTTATTGATAACTATGACGAGTCAATTGGAAATGAAAACGAAGGCAACAAAGTAAGGCTTGTCAGCGAGGTTCAAAGAATTATTCAAACTTTTGTTGATAAAACAAACGGATTTATTAAAAAAACTGAACACGATAAATATCTTGTTATGATAGAAAATCAAAGCCTTGAAAGCATTATTGCTGGACGGTTTGATGTACTTGATAAAACAAGGGAGATTACAACCGAGGGTAGAATTCCAGTAACTCTGTCAATTGGAGTAGCAAGGGTTGAAACCACACTTGTAAAGGCGGAACAGGATGCAAGACAGGCACTTGATATGGCGCTAGGCCGTGGTGGTGACCAAGTCGCAGTAAAAGCTGACGGTGGATATGAGTTTTTTGGTGGATTTTCAAAAGGTGTTGAAAAACGCACAAAGGTTAAAACTAGAATTGTTGCGTCTGCAATGGTTGAACTTATCAAATCAGCCGACAATATCCTTGTTATGGGACATAAATTTGCGGATCTTGACAGTCTAGGTTCTGCCATAGGAATAGCAAAGGCTTGTGAATGTTTTGGAAAACAGGTAAACGTTGTTTTGGATACAAGGCGAAATCTTGCAGGCTGTTTGGTAAAGAGAATGGTTGAAAATAACTATCAAAATCTAATATGTTTACCCGAAATTATGATGGATAAAATCACAGATAAAACCCTGCTGATTATTGTTGATACACACACTGAGGTTTTAATAGAAAGTTCTCAGATATATAAAAAATGTAAGCAGGTTGTAGTCATTGATCACCATAGGAAAATGGTAAACCACATAGAAGACGCAGTGATTTTTTACCATGAACCCTATGCCTCTTCTGCATCAGAAATGGTAACGGAGTTGATACAGTATTTTGGTGACAATTGCAAATTAACTAAACTAGAAGCAGAAGCTTTGCTTTCAGGGATTATGCTTGATACAAGGAATTTTGTAATTAAAACGGGTGTTCGCACCTTTGAAGCGGCAGCTTATCTAAGGCGTGTAGGTGCAGATACAGTTGAAGTTAGAAAGCTTTTTGCTTCAACTATGGATTCCTATCAACGAAAAACTAGAGTGGTTTCTTCTGCTGAAATTTATAAAGAATGTGCAATTGCCTCTTGCGATTTTACATCCGATGACTTAAGGATTGTGGCGCCACAATCAGCTGATGAACTACTTAATATAAGCGGTGTAAAAGCTTCGTTTGTGCTGTATGAGGAGAATGACATTATAAACGTGTCTGCTCGCTCAATGGGAGCTTTAAATGTGCAGATTATCATGGAGAAAATGGGTGGCGGTGGTCATCATACTATGGCGGCGGCACAAATGCCTAACACAACGCTTGACAAAGTAAGACAGTCGCTTTTGGAAATCATAGATAGACAATTTGAATTAATGGAAAAATAGTAATACTATATACTGGCAATAGAAAGGGTTTGACAATATGAAAGTAATATTGACACAAGATGTAAAAGGTTCAGGCAAGGCAGGAGAGCTTATTAATGTTTCTGATGGCTATGCAAAAAACTTCTTATTAAGAAAAGGATTGGCAATCGAGGCAAGTGCTACTGCAATAAATGCAAAACAGACCAAAGATAGCGCTACTGCACATCATGCGCAAGTTGAGATTGACACAGCAAAGGACACTGCAAAAAAACTTGAGGGTCAAACAATTAGAGTAAAAGCAAAAGCTGGTGCAAACGGCAAGCTTTTTGGCTCGATTACTTCAAAAGAGCTTGCAGAAGAACTTGCAAAATGCTACGCAGTAGAAGTAAACAAGAAAAAAATTACATTAAACTCTGACGTCAAGGCGTATGGCGAATTTAGCTTTGAAGTGAAACTTCATACTGGTGTGAGTGCTACAATGAAGCTAGTGGTAGAACAACAATAGCAAGCAAAAAAGTCTATGCCATTTTTGGTATAGACTTTTCAAGCATATATAAGTAATTAAGTTGAAAGAAATAATGAAATGTGAGCCACGGGCATAAAAGCTGAACTTTCGTGTTAGTTTTGTTCGTGATATAGGCGTCCCCCGAGGCATTTTGTCACTATGCTCGGGCAAGCATTATGCTACTAAATGGAGGTTTCTATGGCAGAGTTAGATAGAATTCTTGATGATAGACTACAAAACATGCCGTTCAGCCTTGAGGCGGAACAGTCTGTTTTAGGCGGATTGTTGCTTGATCCAGAATGTGTTTCAAGAGTACTTGAGTACATAACAAAACCTGAAATGTTTTACAAACGTCAACACAGGGATCTGTTTTCAGTGTTTATAAATATGTTCAATATGAGCAAAACCATTGATTTTATAACGGTGCTTGATGAGGTAAATCGTGCGTCGATTTTCCAAAACAGCGATAGTGCCAAGATGTATTTGGTGCAGTTAATGGAGCTTGTGCCAACCACTGCAAATATTGGTGACTACTGTAGAATTGTGCAAGAGAAGTTTTATATCCGCACACTTATGGTTGCTTGTAATGAAATTGTAGGAATGGCAAATGAGGGCGATGTTGAGGCAAAATCTTTACTTGATGTTGCAGAACAACGGATCTATGATATTAGACAGGGAAAAGATGCGACAAACCTTACAAAGATTGATACAGTAATTATTGAAACCTATGACAGGCTAGTAAAGCTGACAGGTGAGGACAGCGATAAATATCTAGGATTAAAAACTGGTTTTTCAAGGCTAGATATGCTGACTTCAGGGTTAAACAAATCCGACTTGATATTGATTGCGGCTCGTCCCGGTATGGGTAAAACCAGCTTTGCTTTGAATATTGCGACAAATGTTGCAAAACGATACAATCGTGATGTTGCAATTTTTTCTTTGGAGATGTCAAATGAACAGCTTGTTTCTAGGGTGTTATCCTCTGAAACTAAAATAAAGAGTGAAAAAATGCGTGTCGGCAAGCTTTCCCCTGATGAGTGGATACAACTTGCACAGGGTGCTGATATTTTAAGTAAAACAAACATTTACCTTGATGATAGTGCTGGCATTACCGTTGCCGAAATGAAGGCAAAATTGCGTCGATTAAAAAACTTAGGTTTGATTGTTATCGACTATTTACAGCTGATGTCAAGCGGAAAACGTTCAGAAAACCGTGTGCAAGAAATTTCCCAAATGACCAGAAATTTGAAGATAATGGCAAAGGAATTAAATGTTCCTGTTGTGCTTTTGTCACAGCTTTCTCGTGCGGCAGAACAGCGTCAAGGGCACAAACCAATGCTATCCGACCTTAGAGATTCCGGTTCAATAGAGCAGGATGCCGATATTGTAATGTTCCTTTATCGTGAGGACTATTACGAGGAGGACGTTGAGGATAAGGGCTTGGCGCAATGTATCGTTGCCAAAAACCGTCATGGCTCAACTGGCGAGGTTGACATTCGTTGGATTGGTGAGTATACTCGTTTTGAGGATGTGGAGATTTACAGAGATGATCCAAATAGATAAAGCAATAAATGACTTTGATATGCTCAAAAATTCTGGCAAAATTATTGTCGGACTATCTGGCGGAGCAGATTCTGTAACTTTGATACATTACTTAAAGTATTGTCTTAATCGTGAAGTAGTTGCTTGCCACATCAACCACAATTTGCGTGGCGAGGAGAGCCTTCGAGATATGCAGTTTGTAGTGGAGTTTTGTAAAACGCACGATATACCGCTTTTTATAAAAGATACTGATGTCAAGGGATACTCTGCTAAAAACTCTGTGACAATAGAAGAAGCAGGACGAGCGATTCGCTATGACTTCTTTGGCGAAACATTGTTGTCGCAAAAGGCAGACTACATTGCAACAGCCCACACGCTGTCAGACAACGCTGAAACTGTTTTATTGAATCTAACAAGGGGAACAGGACTTGGTGGGCTTTGTGGCATTCCTCCTGTGCGTGGGATGATTATAAGGCCTCTCATCTATTGCACAAGGCAAGACATTGAGAACTATTGTGAAAAGAACAATCTTGAATATGTGGTTGATTCCACAAACAAGGACAGCAATTATTCAAGAAATAATATTAGAAACAATGTCATCCCCGTTTTAAAGCAGATTAACGAATCCTTTGAAACTGCAATTTTACGCAATGTAAAGATACTCAGGAACGATCAGCATTGCTTGCAACAAATTGCAAAGGTTGTTATGGATGAGAGCAAAGATGTCAAGGGCTATCAAGTTGACAGGATATTAAGTGAACATGAAGCAATCAGACATAGAGTAATTTCTATAATTTTAGATGAAAATGCAATCCAAAAATCAGCAGATTTAATTCTTCATATTGATGGCATTATTAAAGCCACTAGGGGCAAGATAAATGTATCTGCGGGAAAATATATTGAAGTTAAAAACAACTTGCTCAGCGTAACCGTAGAAGAAGATTTAATAGATTACTTTGAAGATGAGCTAATATTGGGGGAATACACGTCAAAGGCTAATGAAAAGTATAAAATTAGCAAATGTGAAGCGAAAAGTATAGATTTTACAAAGAAATTTTACAAAAATTTATTATATATTCTCTTAGATTATGATAAAATAAAAGGAACAGCAGTTATTAGACAACGCAAACAATTTGATACAATTGAGTTTGTAAATAGGGTTGGGACAAGAACCTTGAAGAAACTTTTTATTGAACAAAAACTTTCAGGATATGAAAAATCAAAAGTGCTTGTATTTTCTGATGAAGATGGTGTTATTGCAGTTTTTTCACAAGGTGTGTCAAAGCGGGTAGCGGTAGATGAAAAAACTAAAACTGTGCTATTGATAGAAAAAATCAAATAGCGTTAAACTAAGCTATAGTAATTACTATAAAAATAAGCGGATAGAATGAAAGGTGGCGAGGTGGGCATATAGCTGTTATATTCCTCTGCTTTTGGCAGGATAAGAATTTGGCACATGCTCTAGGTGGATGAAGAATGATATTTTAAAGGTATTAATTTCAGAAGAAGAACTTTCAAACAAGGTGAAGGAACTTGGTAAACAAATTAGCGATGACTACAAAGGTAAAAACTTACTTATGGTAAGCGTGTTAAAAGGTTCAGTTGTGTTTATGGCGGACCTGATGCGCGCGGTTACCGTTCCTTGTCAAATTGACTTTATGAGCGTTTCAAGCTATGGCAACTCGTCCAAAACAAGTGGGGTTGTTAAAATTGTAAAAGACTTAGATATTAATTTAGAGGGTTTTGATTTGCTAATTGTTGAGGATATACTGGACAGTGGCAAGACTTTGAGTTATATTAAGAATATGCTATTAGAAAGAAATCCAAGTTCAATAAAAATTTGTACGTTACTTGATAAGCCAGAACGTCGTCAATCAGATGTTCTTGCTGATTATAAAGGCTTTAACGTTCCAGATGAATTTGTCGTTGGCTATGGACTGGACTTCGCTGAGAAATATAGAAATTTACCATATATTGGTGTGCTAAAGCCATCCGTTTATGCTGAATAGAATTTTATTAAAAAGGAGCTGATATTATTGCCAAATAAAAAGAAGACGATATCTATATATGCTATCGTTTTGGTATTGTTGCTTTTAGGCGTGTACTTTATGACAACAATGATAAAGCCTGTAACAAAGCAATATACCCATTCAGAAATTGTGTATATGTTTGAGGATAATTTAGTTGAAAAGTATTCACTAAACATAGGTACAGGTGAGTTAGAAATTAAAATTAACATGAGCAATCCAAAGGCTAAAGATATTAAAGAAACTAATTTAGACAAGGATAAAAACAAGTTTATAAAAGCAACTGTTCCTTATGTCTCTCAATTCGGAAAGGATATAGAGGCGTCTGTTAAGAAATATAACGTGGAGCATTCCGACAAAAAAATGGAATACAATTTCATTGCACCAAAGGACAACTCGATGTTGTTTCAAATTGCAATTACATTTATTCCACTAATCCTACTAGGCGTTTTGTTCTTCTATATGATGCGTCAATCTGGTGGCGGTGGAAAGATGAATCAATTTTCCAAAGCCAACACTAAGACAATCCAAGCAGGTAAAAAGACAACATTTGCTGAGGTTGCTGGTGCTGACGAAGAAAAAGAAGAGCTTTACGAAATCGTTGAGTTTTTAAAAAGACCAGCTAAATATAGCGAATTGGGCGCAAGAATTCCAAAGGGAGTTTTGCTTGTGGGCCCTCCAGGTACTGGTAAAACATTGCTTGCCCGTGCTGTAGCTGGTGAGGCTGGTGTGCCTTTCTACTCCATTTCTGGTTCTGACTTCGTTGAGATGTTTGTCGGTGTCGGTGCGTCTAGGGTGAGAGATTTATTTGCTACAGCAAAGAAAAACGCTCCATCAATCGTCTTTATAGATGAGATTGACGCAGTAGGTCGTCATCGTGGCGCAGGACTCGGTGGTGGACATGATGAGCGTGAGCAAACATTGAACCAATTGCTTGTTGAGATGGACGGCTTCGGCGAAAATGAAGGCGTTATCATCATTGCGGCTACAAACCGTAGAGATATTCTTGACCCAGCACTTCTAAGACCAGGTCGTTTTGATCGTCAAGTTGTTGTTGGCTATCCTGACGTAAAGGGTCGTGAGGAAATTCTAAAGGTTCACTCACGTAATAAACCACTTGGATTTGATGTAGACTTGAACAAAATCGCAAGAACTACTGCTGGATTTACAGGTGCTGATTTGGAAAATCTTTTAAATGAGGCAGCATTACTTGCAGCTAGAAACCAAAGAAAAGCAATCGTTGAATCAGATATTGAAGCGGCTATTATTAAGGTTGTTGCTGGTCCAGAGAAAAAATCTCACAAAATTAGCGACAAAGATAAAAAAATTACTGCATTCCATGAAGCTGGTCATGCCATTGTAACATATTTTTGTCCTACACAGGACAGTGTCCATGAAGTGTCAATTATTCCTCGTGGTATGGCGGCAGGATATACCATGAATCTTCCAACCGAAGACAGAATGCACGTTTCTAAACGCAAGATGACAGAAGATTTGGTTGTCTTACTTGCAGGACGTGTTGCTGAAGAGGTTGCACTAGATGATATCTGCACAGGTGCATCTAACGATATTGAACGCGCTACACAGACTGCACGTGGCATGGTTACGCACTTCGGTTTCAGTAGTACATTAGGTCCAATTGTATACGGTCAACCCGATGGTGAGGTATTCTTAGGTCGTGAGCTTAATCACCAAAGAAATTACTCTGAAAATGTTGCCAAAGAAATTGACAGCGAAATCAGAGAGCTTATCGATAAAGCTTATGAGGCGGCACGGGATATCATTACAGGAAATAGGGACAAACTTGATTTGGTTGCATATTATCTTCTTGAAAATGAGAAGATTAACGGTGCAACATTCAAGGGGCTTATGACTGGAGAGATTGCATTTACGCCAATGACAGAAGAAGAGCGTAAGATTGATGGAGACAAGAAAGAAGCAGCACAGCTTAATCTTGAGGGCAAGGATGCTCAACCTCCACTTACAGTTGTAAATGAAACTCCTGCAAAAGAAGATAGCGACGTTAAATAAGTATAATAATATAGGGTAGAGGGCACTTGCTCTCTACCCTATAGGTATGCTTTGAGGGAGGTAACAGCAAATGCTGTTACCTCCCGTTCGTTACTTAATTAAGAACCTTGTTTAATCAAGGTTCTAATTTTGATTTTAGATTGCGGCTTGTCATAATCGCCAACAAGTTCGTTTTTATAGTGATAAACCAATCCTGATTTTTCGTTTCTATCAAGGCAATCCATCAGTTCGGTTTCTCCATATTCTTTAATGAATTCAGCAAAAGCACAGATGCGCATTTTATCAAGCATACTTCCACCGCAGGGAAAATTAGAACATTCCCAACATCCGTTTATTTTCTTCTCTTTACAACATCTATAGTTCTTACACCAGTCTTTGTCTTTGCATCCGTCGTTGCGACAGCCTGCGCAAGTTTCATTCTCAGCACAAACGCAACACGCCAATCCACAATATGCAATTCCTTTTTCTCTATTCATACCACACATCCTTTTACTTTTTTAATAAATTTGTTGTATCAAGTTTATTTGTTAGGTGTAAATATTTTTATGTCCATATCCCGCACTTCATCCTCATTGTTAATAAATCCAAATTGAGTATCGATGCTACTCATCAAGCTGTCAATAGAGGGAACATCGTCATCAAGCAGATAGTATGGGGGAGTGGCAACTTCTTTTGCATCTGTTAAAAACACTTTTTCAAAATTTCTTTTTTGGGCAAGCAAATCCTCTGTTTTTGCATAGTCATGGATATATTCATCGTCTAATACGGTAAAGCAAATTTCCTCAGCGACTTCAATTTCTAAAACGTTGTATGGAAAAGTTAATGCTTTAGGTTTATCGGTGATATCTATTGGATTTTCATCATAAATTGCAATACTTTTAGAAGTGGTGAAATCATCTTTCCCAAACACATAGTCAGAATCTGCCTCGTCCTCATCGTCATCCTCATCAAACAGTTTCATTTCTTCATGACATTCAAGTTCTTCATCATGTGATGAGGCTTTTTTTCTCATATGAATCGCATATAGTATAATAAGCGAAAGCATTGAAATGATGAAGACCCCACCAATCAGTATGAATGTGAGTGACAAATTCTCTTTGTTTGAAAAAATAGAAAGTAGACTGCCTAAAAAACTGTTAGAGAAAGTAATCCTGCCACCAAATTCTTTTGAAGTTGTATCTAGCGATAAAGCTTCCCCGTTTTTATCAGTGTAGGATATAATGTTGTCATTAACTGCATCAGCCATTATAATTTGAGAGATGCCGTCAACAGTATATAGTAAATAGCTACCTTTATTAAGTTTTGAAGTATCATTAGGTTTCACAAATACAAGACAGTTCTTACCAATTTTGTCATCAGTTTTTTTATCACAAATAATCTTTATTTGGTAGTTAAATATGCCCTTTTGCTGTGTGTTTGCCATAAAAATCATCACTAAAGAGGCAATTAACAATAACAGTACAATTACAATGTTAACGCCCATAAGTAGATTTGATACGGTTTTTTTCATATAATCCCCCAAAACTAAATACTTATATAGGAAATTATATAACAATGTTGTCGAACATACAAGTAAGTTAGCTAAAAATGAGATAAATTAATACTGAACTCATAATAAAACCTGTCATATCACCAGCCAAAGAACAAAGTACTGTATGACGTGATTGTTTGATCTTGGTTGCACCATAATAGACTGCAATGGTGTAAAAGGTGGTTTCAGTAGAACCCATAAGCACACTTGCAATTCTTCCTATTGTGCTGTCAGCTCCATGTGTATGCAATATGTCTTCAAAGATGACAAGCGCACCGCTGCCCGAAACAGGACGGAGCAAAGCAAGAGGAACAATCTCCTTTGGAATATGTAGTAGGGAGGTGATAGGCTCTAATGCGTAGGACAAGACGTCCAATCCGCCAGATGCTTTAAACATTCCCACACAGGTCATAAGTATAATAAGGGCAGGGAGTATTTTTATACTTGTGTTAAGTCCTTCCTTTGCACCATCTATAAAGGCGTCAAAAACATCAACCCTTTTGATTAATCCAAAAATAAGGATAAATACGATAAAACCGGGTACAACATAGCTGCTCATTGTCAATCCTCCTGTGGTATTGGTTTTGGAGGTGAGAGTATATTGAACAGCTTTGTCATGAGAAGCGCTACACACACCGATACTAGCGAAGAAATCAATACAGCCGAAACTATGTCTAATGGATTAGCGGAGCCGTATTTAAGGCGTAGCGTGGCGGCTGTGGTGGGGATGAGTTGTATTGAAGCAGTGTTAAGTACAACAAGTGTAATCATATTGTTAGACGCAACCCCTTTGAGTTCTTTTGGGGTATCTTTTTCTAGTTCTGTTATAGCAGCAATGCCAAGTGGAGTGGCCGCGTTTCCAAGTCCGAGTAGATTTGCAGTGATATTCATAGTAATCAGTTGCATTGCATAGGACGTCTTAGCAACTCCTTTGAAAAGCATACAGGGAATAGGGGATAACAGCTTTGCAATAATTAGTGTGAGTCCTGATTTTTGGGCTACTCGCATTAGTCCACTCCAAAGACAAATTGTTCCAGCTAAGGTAATTGTTAACTCAACTGCTTTGGAACATTCCTTGAGTGCAGCAAGGTTAACTTCTGAAGTTCTTCCATTTATCATTCCAAATATAATGGCTAAAAACGCAAGCCCAGATAGTATCCACTTCATCATACTAAAACCTCACACATATTATTTAGGCAAAAGGCATAAAAATACACCTAATATTTAATGTATATGTGGAAGTACTTATGAAAATGAGTTATTAACAAAACTTAACAAAAAACCCATTGACAATTAATGTAAAATATCGTAGTATATAGATATAGAGAAAAAACATTTGGCACATTAGAGGGAATAAAGGGAGGAAATTATGAAATCTACAGGTATTGTGAGAAAAATCGACAACTTAGGAAGAGTTGTGCTACCAATCGAGTTGAGAAGAACTTTTGACATTGACAGGGAGGATCCTGTTGAAATTTTTGTTGATGACAACTACATCTTGCTTAAAAAGTATCAACCAGCGTGCATTTTTTGTAATGACGCAAAAGACGTTGTTAATTTTAAAGGCAAAAACGTCTGTCAGCATTGTCTAGCAGAAATGAAAACTAGAGAATATTAATTTTTTAAATAGCACCGAAACCTATATGGTTTTGGTGCTATTATATTTTAGTTCTAAAAGCCAAATCGGTAGATTTAATTCTGCCGAAAGCGCATCAAGTGTTACTGTTTCATCTGAATATTCGTTTAACACATTGTCACTCACTAGTAGATTTGCAGCAAATATATCAGCCTGCAATTCGAGCTTTGAGGGAAGTACAAAAGTGTTGCGACTCAAAAAAAGCGAATTTGCACAAGGGTGTAGCATTGCATGACCAAGTTCATGGGCGCAGACAATTTTTCGATCTATTTCATGAAGCTCACAGTTTAAATAGATAAAACCCATGCTCATCACGTTTGAATAAAATCCTCTTATAGAAAGTGGCATCTTATCAATGATAACCTTTATCTTCAAGTTTGACGCAAGTTCATAGGGATCGCTTGTAGCATACTGTTTTACAAGCTTGTTGACAACAGTTTTTATGTAGTTCATTTAACGCTCCGTTCAATTAATCTCTCAAAAGCTTGTCTGAAAGCGCATTCCTAACGGAATTTTCTATTAGAAGGGAAAGCTCAGAAAGCTCTTCGCTGGTATAGCAATCGGCATTAAACATCAATGCAGGTTGGTCCATCAGATTTTTGGCGACACTCTTTGCAATTGAATCAATATTAAAACGTTCGGGTAAATCGCAAACACCCACAAGATAATCCATCGAAACATCAAATGTTTTAGCGATATTAAGTAATGTGCTGGTATCAGGATCACGACGACCTTGCTCATACATACCAATTGCACTTGTTGAAACCCCTACAATTTTTCCAAGCTGTGTTTGATTCATTTTGTGGGATTTTCTAAGCTCTTTAATGCGATTTGGCATAGTTACTCCATTTCTATTGTATACATTTTAATCATAATATGAGTAGAAACAATAACAT
>JBAQWI010000413.1:0-1583 GCA_049298835.1 Oscillospiraceae bacterium | reverse complement strand
GAGTTAAATGTCACACCAAGGATTTTAGCTGTTCCATATTGGGGAATGGTTCAGGCATTTCAGTCGTCTTACCATTGCTGCGGATTATCATTTCCTTAGTTTTAGCATTATTTAAAACCAGATTGTTATTTTTCACCCAATTGGCAATTTATGCTCCAATTCGGATGGTAAACGGGCACCCGGGAATGGATTCCCTAGATATGACTAACATACAAATGATCAGTGAGCAATAGATGCAAACAAACATTTTGATAGATAATTTGATTCATCAGTGAGCAATACATGCAGAAACAATTTGTTGGCATGTCTGCAATAAAAAAAATTACCAAAAACGTTTAGGGAAGGAGCAAACAATTAGGGATGGATGAGTTACAGGAAGCAAGCCTAGTTTTTTATTTGACCTTATCTATTATTTAATAGTATCTTTTGTCTTATGTTTAGCTTCATTCAACAAAGCATCGCAAAAGGCAGAGGAAGCAAAGAATAAATCAGATATTGGATCTGCATCAGAAAAGGAAGATCGTTCAACCCGACACGCAAGGTTCATTTAACTGCATTAGCTTTCACTTCTGATGGCCTGCTACATCTGTACTTAACAGTAAATTTTGTTTGTAATATTGTGTTCTCTGTTGCACAAGTTCAATCCAGCTGCAATAAAGCTCTATTGTGTTTTGCAAGATTAGTTTAATTTTTAATGTTTCGAACCCAACAGCACTGTACATCTCAGGATTATCGCTTAGATGCCTACTTGAATCTGTGTAAACTGTATTGCCTATCATACTTTATTTCAAAATTCTCATACCTGTATAAAAGAAATAAAACTATACTGTATAGCAACTCTGTTGCAAGACATGATTGCGCCACCCAGGAAGTCTGCCAGCCAGTTGCCAGCCGACCCGCCCGGTTACTCGGCCTGCCTGATAGCCCAACACCCGATATTGTAATTAATAATTACTATTTTTTACAACATTGACCAAGTACGTTTTCGACCGTAAGACCCACCTATTCCTTCCAAACCCTATTAAGAGATATCAAAATAATTCAAAATAAGATTTACATTCAGATACCAACTTCTGGCTGTTTTGGATTGTCTTTTATAGAACTTGTTTGAAGATGTCAAAACTTGGACCGCTATTCAGTTATCTGTGATTCATACCACAACTTTTGGCTATCTTTGATTTTTTATGAAACCTGTTTAAATTTTGTTTTATAAGTTGGGGTTTTAACATCCCCCAAATTTTCTAGAGCCCTGTGGCTCCCCATAAAGAGAAATCAAAATGTGGACCTCCTTTTAGTTATCAGGGACACATATCACAACTTTTGGCTATTTTGGAATGTTGAAATAACCTCTTTGATTTTTGTCGAAAAGTTGGGGGTTTTAACCTCCCCCAAAATTTGAAGGGGTGAGAATTACAAAATTTCATGACGCCTGTTGGGTGTGCCCACCCACCGCTTTAACACCCTATCTTTGCAGTTAATTCCTTCTTCCGGTTTTTGAGATCATTCACCACGCACGTTTTCGCCCCAATGCCCCCAGTGGTAAGGGGATGGGGGTTGTGGTGGAAACTGTTATATCATTGGGT
>JBAQWI010000412.1:0-3512 GCA_049298835.1 Oscillospiraceae bacterium | reverse complement strand
CTCTAGTACTCTTAAAGCTGATTGGCATTCAGATTTTGCTAAAGAATATGAACCTGGAATTGTACAGCTAGAAGTCCAGTTTGGAAAGGTTGAATCAATGTTTAAGAACTTTTGCGGGTTTAGAATTGCATATGCTGAACGAAGAATATTGCTTGGTATAGAGATTGTTATAAGTAAGCGGTATGGCTTATTTTGATATAGCAAAAGAAACTTTGCCAGCTATTGGGCTGGAATGTCCTATATGGTTGGTGGGGATTAATTCTTAATTATTTTTTGCAATAACTTAGTATATTAAGTTATTTCACGCCAAGATATTAATATCATCCGTAAAAAATAAACACTCATCAGTAGCCGTTAGGTAATTACTATTCCTACTTTATCTGCTTTTACAGTAAGATAATTAGCAAATGCAGAGCATGAAACTAGCATATATATAGCATCTTCAAGAGACAAAATTGATTCTTCTGAAAGAGCATGTCTAATACCATCTGCATTGCTTGTATAACCATATAAACTATTAAATGCATTGTTTAAAGCAGGGTGTAACTCAATAATGCCTTTGTCTTTAATTATTTTAAGGGCATCCCCTAATGAGGCATTACGCTTTCCAACAATTGATTCACATATTGCTTCAACAGCACTTATTGACTCCTTAATTGAATTTCTAAAATCGGGATTAGTCCTATCTGATAGTAATTCTAAAGAACGAGATATATGAGACTTTACTGTAGATAATGGATTATCTAATGATTCATTAACCGTAGCAATATCGGTATTTGAATGAATTGGGGTAATTATTTCATTAATAAACCTATAACCTGATAACTCACGTTCGAGAACTTCATTACATAAATCAATAAAATTAAAGTTAGTCAAATAATTGAAAAAATATAAATAATTTTGGGCTATAAATTCAATAAAGTCGTATACTTCATTCCATTTGAATGCAAAAAAAACATTTTTAACAATTTCATGTACCTCTTTATAAGAACGAGGAAGTAAATCAAGGTCGAAATTAAAGTGGTCTACCCATAGCATTCTAAAAAATTCCCAACCATCTGAGGATAGTATTCCTCGTGTAGTACGATTAGACAGTGGGTAAAAATAACACATCGATAATACGTTCCATATTCTAGTTCGAAGTTCTATATCCATTGAGTTAATTTGGATACTGCATTTACTTTCTGTGAATCCCATTCTCTGAGAAAAATTAGCCATAAAATACCTCCAAATCAAACTACTTCTTGGTAAATTATAACATCACCATTATAATGTTACTATTGACTTAAAAGTAAATTTCTCTACGTTCGCAAAGGTATACCATTACGAATACTCTTAAACAGGGCAATAATGATAACATATAATGTTCGCAAAGGTTATTTGGGAAAGGAGAACATATTCGTAAACATCGTTTACATTTACGAACACATCTAATATGATTAGTCTATTGAGAATTTCATAAGGAGTGTTTGATTTGGCTAATAGTAATTACGGATATATTAGGGTTAGCGATGCTGATCAAAACGAAGCTAGACAGGTTAAAGCTATGCAAGATGCTGGAATAGATGAAAGGTTTATATTAATAGATAAGCAAAGTGGCAAAGACTTTAATCGTCCACAATATCAAATCCTAAAAAATGCCTTGCGTGAAGGTGATCTTCTAATAATCAAATCCATTGATAGACTGGGTAGAAATTACAAAGAGATTATGAAAGAATGGCAAGCAATCACCCAGGATATTAAAGCGGATATAAAAGTGTTAGATATGGCTCTATTGGATACTACCTTACATAAAGATTTGCTTGGAACGTTTATTAGTGACTTAATCCTTCAAGTATTGGCTTATGTAGCGCAGCAAGAGAGAGATAATATTAAGCAGCGACAAGCAGAGGGCATTGCAATTGCAAAAGCTCAAGGAAAGCATTTGGGTAGACCAAAGATTGAGTATCCTGCAAATTTTGAAATGGTTTATAAGGATTGGAAAGATGGAAATATAACAGCAAAGAAAGCAATGCAGTTATTGGATTTAAAAACAACGTCGTTTTATAAATTAGTTAAGCAATATGAAAGCAGGGAGTAACATCTCTGCTTTTTCTTTTGGGTAGGGGGTACTAAACATCTATATGAACGCTTATTTGATGTATTAAAGACTGAGTAGTTCTATCCTTGCCCATTGCAATAGACATAGCGTAGGAAATCCTAAATCTTTTTCTTTATATGAACAAGGTAAAGAATGTTGATTGGTGTTGCATTCTGACGAATGTGTATAATTTAGGATGGAAAAGAAAAATTCGATATTTTATTTTATAATGATAAAACATAGGTTGGAATTATTTAGTAGTTACCAATTTATCAAAATGCTATTCAGTTAGTAATGTATTGTTCAAAAGATCATGGAGGAATAACATGTGTAATTTAAAATCAGATGTTGGAGCAAAGGCGGCTTGGAAAGGTTTTTCTTCACAAACAACATATATAGCACATAGGCTTATGTCTTTGGGTGAAGATTATGATTTTTATCCTGAAAAAGTTGAAGATTTAATGATAAAAAAAACTAACTCCAGTATTGAGTTAGTTCAAATTAAAAATCTTAGTAGTGACTTGACGTTATCAAGTTTTTCTCCTAAAGAAACGGATTCTTTTTTTAGACGAGCATTAAAATGTAAGAAAAATAATGAAAAAGTTATTTTGCAAGTGATTTCTTTTGGTAGTATAGGGCAAGAACTTCAAGGCTTAATTGATAAGGATGAAATACAAACTCAAAGTGTAAGAAATAAATTGTTGAGATATCAATATTCCCTTGATGAAGTAGAGTGGATATTGGGAAATTTATCAATCATGCAGGTTGATGAAGAAAATTTGAAAAAAGAAATATTTAAAAAATTGGAACAGAAGATAGAAACAATGGCGGCACCTCAGTTGGCTTTTGATACATTAATTTGCTATGTCTCTGATTTATCCAGATATGCAAAATATACTTCGAAAGAAAAGTGGGACACTAGAATAGATGATTTTATAAAAGATATTTCTTCGATAAATGGCTTGTGCGCTCAATATGGAAGAACAATCATTAAATTAACAGATTATAGAACGCAAAAAACGGATGATGAGTTAAGTAAGGAATATAAAGTAGGTATAAATGCACACCCGCAACATATTCGAAATGGTTTGGATATTGTAAGAGGAGAATGGATAAATAAAATACAGGGTTGCTTTAAAAATAATAACATTGTAATTTTGAAAGGAGCTTCAGGACAGGGGAAGTCTTCATTAGCATATAGGTATTTAATAGATAACTATCTTGATGCATATTACGCGTTTTCAGAACCACAAGTTCAGTTTTATAAAACCAGCGATACGCAGTAAAGAAACCACCAGTTCACTTATCAGTACCGCCCCGAAGGGCGGTACTTACAGATTCGTTCTTTGAAAATTTAATGTTGAGAGAAAAGCTCCCTCATGTTTAACTTTCCAGATTCAATTCTGATGCAATTATGGACGATTCGATCCAT
>JBAQWI010000411.1:0-12072 GCA_049298835.1 Oscillospiraceae bacterium | reverse complement strand
ATATAACACAAAAACACCAAGATGCTTGACATCTTAGTGAGGATATGGTATATTTAACCTAATATTAGTGGGGAGTATAAGAAATACTCCCCCATAGATAATGATTTCTAGAAAAAATCATTATCCGCCTTAAAGATGCAAGAACATCAGCAAGGACTATGAGAGAGTACGTTTCCTATGGTTGCAATAGTACCATAGTTTAACATAAACTGTCAAGTGCCTTTCGTTGATGTGTCGAAGCTTCACGAAAGGTGCTTGTTTTTTTCTGCTGATTAATCTCGACCGAGATTTTTCATATAAATAGTATCCAGTATCTAGTATCTAGTATCTTGACAAACAATAAGCCAAGACCAATATTCAAATGTCCGTTTGAATACTCGTGTCAACTTAGTGACTTAGTTATGGACTACAGTGAGGGTAATACATTGAAACGAGCGGTACGTTAGTTGCGGAACTTCGCCATGATGTTTAATGAATACGGTCTTGAGATAGGCTAGGAATTAAGCAACCTAAACAATAGTAGTCGTTTTTAAATATAACAATGCACTAAATCCACCCCAATTGGAGCGAATTTAGTGGATTGCTTTTGACTTGGTGACCCCTGGGAGAATCGAACTCCCGATTCCGCCGTGAGAGGGCGGTGTCTTAGCCGCTTGACCAAGGGGCCATTCAAAATAAAACAACACATAAAAAAAACATCATATGATGTTTTATTCTGATAAAAGCAGCAAAACTATTGCTCTGCTGTTTTTAAGTGGTGACCCGTACGAGAATTGAACTCGTGATTCCGCCGTGAAAGGGCGGTGTCTTAACCTCTTGACCAACGGGCCTATTATGGTAGCGGTAACTGGATTTGAACCAGTGACACCGCGGGTATGAACCGCGTGCTCTAGCCAACTGAGCTATACCGCCACGCTTGCCCTCCGACAGAGGACGAACTTTATTATATCGTATAATAGGAGCCTTGTCAACATATTTTTCAAAAATAATTCAAAAGTTTGTGGTTTTTTCTTTAGTAAGCCAAAATAATACCTCTTATATAAAGTTGTTAACAATAATTTTCAAAAATGTTTAAAACAATTGCTGCTCGCCATCATTACTACTGGCATATTTTAAATATAGTATAATCTATTTTTAATCTTATTACCATACAAATATAATAAATAAGTGATTATTTGTAATCAATTTTAGTGTTTTAACATAGTATATACTGTATTAGATATAAAAGGAGAGGTATGGAATGGTATATAAGAACAATGATAATATTAACAATTTGTTAAAACAAGCAGGCGATAAGATTGGCACAGATCCTGCAAAGCTAAAACAAACAATTGATAGCGGAAAGCTTGATGATTTGGTTAAAAAAATGAACCCACGTGATGCACAAAAATTCCAAGAAATTTTGCAAAATCCACAGCTTGCACAGCAAATGCTTAATACTCCACAAGCGCAAATGTTAATTAAGCAATTTATGAAGTAAATAGTACACATGTATAAGGAATGAAAGTTGCTCGCATTGAGGAACTCTTGACGAGCGTTCCCTATAGGGCATTAATAGTAGAAGTAATGGTAGCATCACGCACAAAGAGAGGGGATAAGTATGGATGACTTAATGTCAAAGCTACAGGGTATTTTGAGCACAAAAGAGGGGCAGGAACAGCTTAAAAATATTACGAGTATGCTTAATAATTCGGGAAACAAACAAGCGGAAAGTCCCCCGCCACAAAATAACGGATTCGACTTATCCTCTCTTGCAAATATGTTTTCTTCAATGGGTGGAGCGTCAGCACCGCAACAACCCGAGAAAATGGCTGACAACAACAATGGCAATAATAATAATAGTGGGTTTGATATGTCGTCAATTATGTCAATGCTGAGCGGTTTGGGAGGGGGAGCAAGTGGTGGGGCGAATGGAGCGACTGCTAATGATACTGCAAACGCGATGCCTAATATAGATATCAATATGATAATGAAACTTCAACAGGTTTTCTCTAGTATGAATGTAAGTGATAAAAATTCACAGCTTTTGCTTGCACTAAAACCCCATTTTTCTGAGCAACGAAGTAAAAAGGTAGACCAAGCAATTAGTATGATGAGATTGTTTTCAATGATGCCAATGCTAAAGGAAAGTGGAATATTTGCAGGGTTATAAGTTTGCGAAAAATTACATAAATTAGTAACATATATATGCTTTTACATAAGTTTTTCAATTAAAAGAGGTATATTCAAACTTTCATTAGAGTAGAGGTGGTAGGTAAAGGTGGCAGGATATAACAACGAATATACACAACCCCAGATTTTAACGATGCAGCAGGACGCAATACGGCGTGTTAACGAAATGCAGCGAATTTCTCGGGAAAGGTTGGGGAATAACATTCCTATTCCAATTAACGAATCTCAACCAAACCGCCACAATCCTTCTGCTAAACACGATCATGAACACAAAAACGAGCCTGTAGTGGAACACTGCGAGGCTGAAGTTATGCCAAATGGGTTTAAAGGAATATTGGAAAAACTAAATCTAAATGAAGAAAAAATTATAGTGATTATGCTTTTAATTTTACTCATAAATGAAGGGGCTGATATCATGTTGATTTTGGCTTTGGTTTATATTTTGCTGTAACTAGATAAAAAGGAGTAACCGAAAGGTTACTCCTTTTTATACTAATATTATTTTATATTGTATGTGGCAATTTCCAAAAGTTCTGCGTGGAAATTTTCCTCCGCAATGAGTGTTCTGTCAAATCCATAGCCTTTTTGGGTCATGGCAATTTCAAGAAAGCAAAGGCATATTCCCATGTCTATTGAATTGTAATAAGGAAGTTTCTTGGTGGGAATAAACAATTTTATTTTCGTGTTGCGGAATACTTTTATATGATTAGCGTCATTGAATATTCTCCAAGGCTGAGTGTTGCAAGCACTGGGTGCAAGTCGAACTGCGTTTACTACATCAGAATCAAAATTGCCTTTCCATATGTCTTTTATGTTTTTGCGTTTGAATTCTGAAGCATCTTTACGAAAGTCCTGAGGACGACTTTTACCAAAAGCCAACATAATGACATAATCCAGACTATCAACCTGTATTTCTTTTGCCTTTGCCAAACCATACCAGCATACGCCAATGTCATATGCGGTCAAAAACAAATCCATCTGTTCCAGTAAATACCCTGCATTATGAAGGTAATGAGGTTTCTTTTCGCTATACATTAGAAGGCAGTATTCACCACGTTTGGCGGTGGTATTTGCTCTTTTTACAAGCTCAAATTTAACTCTGATATCATCGACAAGCGGAATGAGTTTTTCTGTTTCTTGTTTAATTTTTACCAGTTCTTCTTCTGTTAAAAATAGTGTTTCATTAAACTTTCTGATGGATTTTCTTTTGAAAATCATGGTATATAACTCTATCATAATAACTTTATTCCTCCATATATAAATTTGATTTGTTGGAAATTTGGATGTTCTAAACCACAATATCATTGTATCATGGTATAAAAAACAAATCTAGTAAATTTTTTAAAATTTTACATAATTTTCTGTACAAAAATTACATAGCAGTTTCTGTTTTGTGGATAGTTCTCAAATCAAAGGATATGGAGGAACAGTTACTACTCATTAGTTAGACAAACAAGTTGGTCGGGGTGTTGCCTCGAAATTCCTAAAAAACAGCAGAGAAAAGGAGAGAGGTAAACCTCTCTCCTAACTTCCCTATTACGTTACCTATGCGAGTAATCCGTTTTATACTAATTTTATTTCATCCTAAACTAGTATTATAAGGCAAATTATACGCATTTAATTAAAATTTATAGGCTAGCTCTTTCAACTAGTTTAGAATATTTATCTTTTGCATTTTCCTCTGCTTTTGCAAAAAGCTCTTCAGCTCTAACAGGGTTTGCACGAGCAAGAGAGTTATAACGAACCTCACCCATGATGAAATCTCTGTAGCTTGCAGTAGGAGCTTTTGAGTCAAGTTGGAATGGGTTTTTGCCTTCTTGAGCTAGACGTGGGTCATATCTGAAACTATGCCAGTAACCAGATTCAACAGCACGTTTCTCTTCTGCTTGAGCAGAGCCCATGCCAGTTTTGATACCGTGGCTAATACATGGTGCATAGCAAATTACAAGAGATGGACCGTGATAGCTCTCAGCCTCAACAAATGCTTTGATAGTTTGGTTGTAGTCAGCACCTTGAGCACATTGTGCAACATAAACATAGCCATAAGTCATTGCAATAGCGGCAAGGTCTTTTTTCTTAACTTCTTTACCAGCAGCAGCAAATTGTGCAATAGCACCAGTTGGAGTTGATTTTGAAGCTTGACCACCAGTGTTTGAGTAAATCTCTGTATCAAATACAAGGATATTTACATCTTCGCCAGAAGCCAATACGTGATCAACACCGCCGAAGCCGATGTCATAAGCCCAACCGTCGCCACCAAAAATCCATACAGATTTCTTAGCTAGGTAGTCTTTGCTTCTTAGAATTTTTTTCGCAGAATCACAATCGCAAGCTTCAAGGAAAGCAATTAATTTATCAGTTGCAGATCTATTAGCTTCGCCATCATTTGCAGTTGCAATATACTCTTCGCAAATTGTTTTTCTAGCAGCATCTTCAGTTGTCTCAGCAATTGCTGCTACTTTTTTGATTAGAGAAGATCTGATAGTTGTTTGAGCAAGGAACATACCATAACCGTACTCAGCATTATCTTCAAATAGTGAGTTAGCCCAAGCAGGACCAAAACCTGATTTGTTTACGGTATATGGAGTTGAAGGAGCAGAACCACCCCAGATTGAAGAACAACCTGTAGCGTTTGAAATATACATTCTGTCACCAAATAGTTGAGTTACTAGTTTAGCATATGGAGTTTCTCCACAGCCAGCACAAGCACCAGAGAATTCAAGAAGAGGTTGTTTAAATTGGCTACCCTTAACGGAAGTCTCTTTAAATTTAGCAGCAACTTCTGGTTTTTTAGATAAATCATAGCCATAAGCGAATACTGCTTGTTGAGTAAGTTGAGTGTCAAGAGGTTTCATAACAAGCGCTTTTTCACCCTTCTTACCAGGACATACGTTTGCACAAGATCCACAACCAGTACAGTCAAGTACAGATACAATCATAGCAAAATGTAGACCAGCAACGCCAGTCATAGGAGTGGATTTTGTTCCAGCAGGAGCGTTCTTTAGCTCGTCGTCAGTCATAACAACTGGACGAATAACTGCGTGAGGACAAACGTAAGCACAGAAGTTACATTGGATACAGTTGTCTAAGTTCCAATCAGGAACGTTTACAGCAATACCACGTTTCTCGTAAGCAGCAGAGCCTTGTGGAACTACACCGTCAGCCATATCAATGAACGCTGAAACTGGAAGAGCATTACCTTTTTGATCGTTAACAGGGATCTGGATGTTGTTAACGTAATCAACTAGGTCTTTTCTGTTACCAGTAGCAACTTGATTTAGGTCAGTGTCAGCAGCAGTTGCCCATTCAGCAGGAATGATGATTTCAACAGCATCTTGTGCACCACGGTCAATTGCGTTGTGGTTCATTTTAACAATACTCTCGCCTTTTTTGCCATATGAAGCAGTAGCAGCGTCTTTCATGTATCTAATTGCATCTTCAGCAGGAATGATGTTTGCAAGTTTGAAGAATGCAGATTGAAGAATAGTATTAATTCTTCCACCAAGACCAAGCTCGCCAGCAATTTTTACTCCGTCAATTGTGTAGAACTTGATGTGTTTTTTTGCAATTGCACGTTTCACTTGACCTGGAAGTCTAGTTTCGATTTCAGCCATGTCCCAACCGCAGTTAAGTAGGAAAGTTCCGCCTTCATTAAGATCAACGGTCATGTCGTACTTAGTAACATATGATGGGTTATGACAAGCAACGAAGTCAGCCTTATTGATAAGGTAAGTAGATTTGATTTTTGGGGCACCAAAACGTAGGTGTGAAACAGTAATACCGCCAGATTTCTTTGAGTCATAGTCAAAGTAAGCTTGAACGTTCATAGCTGTGTGATCACCAATAATTTTGATTGAGTTTTTGTTTGCACCAACAGTACCGTCAGCGCCAAGTCCCCAGAATTTACAGCAAGTAATGCCAGCTGGAGTTGTGTTTGGATTCTCAGCTAGTTCAAGTGATAGATGAGTAACATCATCATTGATACCAATTGTGAAACGCTCTTTGTCTTTGTTTTTGTAAACTGCAACGATTTGAGCTGGAGTTGTGTCTTTTGAACCAAGACCGTAACGTCCACCAAATATTGGAGTGGCATCAAATTTAGAGTTTTTAAGAGCAGAAACAACGTCTAAGAACAATGGCTCACCTTGGGCACCAGGCTCTTTTGTTCTGTCAAGAACACTGATTTGTTTTACTGAATCAGGAATAGCAGCAATTAATCTATCAGCACAGAATGGACGGAATAGTCTAACTTTTACAAGACCATATTTGCCACCGTTTGCATTTAGATAATCTATTGTTTCTTCGATTGTATCACAAGCAGAGCCCATAGCGATGATAACGTGCTCAGCATTAGGACAACCGTAGTAGTTAAATAGTTTGTAGTCAGTGCCAATTTTAGCATTAACTGTGTCCATATATTCTTCAACAATAGCAGGAACAGCGTTGTAGTAGCCGTTTGAAGCTTCTCTTGCTTGGAAGAAAATATCAGGGTTTTGTGCAGTGCCTTTTAGGATTGGATGCTCTGGGTTAAGTGCTCTTGATCTAAATTCGTCAATAGCATCATGATCAACCATCTCGTCAAGGTCTTTGTAATCCCAAACTTCAACTTTTTGAATTTCGTGAGAAGTTCTGAAACCGTCAAAGAAGTGGATAAAAGGAACTCTTGATTTGATTGTTGCTAAGTGAGAAATTGCACCAAGGTCCATAGCTTCTTGTGGATTTGTTCCAGCAAGCATAGCAAAACCTGTTTGGCGACAAGCATAAACGTCAGAGTGATCACCAAAGATTGAAAGTGCATGAGAAGCGATTGCACGAGCAGAAACGTGGATTACGCAAGGAAGTAACTCACCAGCGATTTTGTACATATTTGGAATCATCAAAAGTAAACCTTGTGATGCGGTGTAGGTAGTAGTCAAAGCTCCTGCAGAAAGCGAGCCGTGAACTGCACCAGCAGCGCCTGCCTCTGATTGCATTTCTACAACACGAACTTGTTGTCCGAAGATGTTTTCTTTACCTTCTGATGCCCATTTGTCTGTAGCCTCAGCCATATTTGATGAAGGTGTGATTGGATAAATCGCAGCAACATCTGTGAACGCATAGGAAGCGTGAGCGGCAGCAGTGTTGCCGTCCATGGTTTTCATTTTTCTTGCCATTTTTAAATATCCTCCTTGAAATTTGTGTTTTTAAACGTGCTATCGGCTGAACCGACAGCCATTTGCACACTTGTATCCATTTTAGCACCTTTACATTATAATGTAAATAGAAAAATGAGTTAAAACAAGGGTAGTTGGTGAATTTTTTGTAAGAATAAAGATAAGCAATACTGCTATTAAATGGAAACACTGCAACTGTTTGTTAAAGTGTTGACAACTGTAAAATTGTGGAGTGTGATGTAAATATAGGAAGCACTTTCGGATTTTAGCAACAAATTTATGGAAGTGGTTATAAGCCAATGATGAAGTTGATCGCTGACTATCATTCGTGTAAACCAAATGAATTTTAACTAACGGAGGTAAAATATTATGTTTAAGAAAACAAAATCTAAGCTTGCAGTATTGCTAAGCGTTGTTCTTTGTGTTAGTATATTGATAAGTATAGGTAGTGTTTTTGCTGCTGATATAAATAGCAGTCGAATAGCTGTAACTCAGCAAAGTATAAATGGTAGCACTCGACTGATGATTGAACATAGATATGATGATAAAACTGTTTTTGTCGCAATTAGCAATGGTTTCAAGGCCACAAGAGTTGTAATGGATGACTCCGGACTTTCTTTGGCAAAATCAGGTTTGGGTTATGTCCCCGTGGTTGGCACCGTAATAGATATTGTAGATACAGCTGTTGGAGTTATAGAGGGTGGAAATGCCGGAGAAACAGCAATTGATATGATAACTGCACTTGTAGGTTTAATTCCCGGTGCATCAACTTTTTATGCTGTTGCCGCTACTGTTTCTTACGCAACCATATATTTTGGTGCTCAGAACAATGCAAGAACTCTTTTTGACCAAATAAGTGTAAGCTAAATTGGAGAGTGGCATTATGAAAGAAGAAAATAGAAGTGACCCAAAGTATGTAGAAAAAAAGGTTAAGGCTATGAGAAGAGCAGTATTTTACTTTTATGTTTATCTTCTTCTCGGGTTTGCCACAACAGTTCTTTTATTATTTCTTTTTAAGAGAAGTGCAATACCTATTTTGGTAGCTTTTTTGGGTGATTATATTATACTGTCCATATACTTGCGACTTTTGTATTTAAGGTGTCCTGTGTGTAATAAAATCTTTCTTTCTCGCTTTTATTTTTTTGAAAATCTTGCTTGTGGTGGTTGCTTCGTACCACACGAATGCAAATGTTGTGGTGCTAATTTAGACTACTATAATAATTAACTTAATAGGGGCATCTTGTCATAGACGAGTTGCCCCTATTAAGTTTATAAAAAGATGAAACTGTATAATCTATCTGATGGTCGTAGACAGCTAGAAAAATACAATAAGAAATCAAATAACATACCTAAGATATGCTTGAAATTTCGCACACCAAATGAAGTTTTGACAGATCACCTATCTGTCATGTAAGCTGCATTATATTTTTTTGGAGCAACTGTCACCCATCATTGTGTTTTGTACAATAACCATTCCAAACAAATACGGTGAAATTGATATGGTTTGTGAAAAAGGCTATAATAATGATGTCAATCCAATTTGGACTAGAGAAAAAGGGATGTTAATCCTTTGGGAATAAAAAAAGGACAGACTTAATCGTCTGCCCTTTTTCAATGCAAAAAAAAGGTTGTTTTTTGCCTATGATTGACATTTGCGACCAAAAAATGTATAGTATTTACTGTATATAAATCTATTTTACGCATTAAATGAAAGGGGTTTACTAATGGACGACGTCGGGCGATATCTGTGGGGAGCAGTTTTATTTATACTGTTAACCTCAATCGCAATGTTTTTTTCCTCAAGCGAGGTGGCTATTGTTGCTATGAACGAGAGCAAGCTAAGACGCTTGAGTGAGGATGGAAATGCAAAGGCTAAAAAACTGTTGAAGTTAAAAGAACACCAGTTTGATTTTACGTTGTGGGCAAGCACAAGTGCAATGATATGTACAATTGCAGCGAGTTTTATTGGAACAATTAGTTTTGCTCCGCTGTTTCAAAAGCTTATAAATTCCCCTTATTTTGGAGGGGCAAAAGCCATTGAACACATAGCAACTGCAACCACCTTTATAATTGTAACATTCATCTCGATTATAGGCGGTATGACCTTGCCTAAAAAATTGACCGCACATAGCCCAGAAGTTTTTGCTTTTCGTGCAGTAACACCATTAAAAGCGTTGAGTTATCTGTTTAAACCACTTACTTGGTTAATTTTAAAAATAACAAGAGTTTGCGTTTTATTATTTGGAGTTGATCCAGATTCGGGTAATGCAGACATTACAGAAGAAGAAATCCGTATGCTTATTGATGCAGGAAATGTAAATGGTACAATTGAACTATCTGAACGTGAGATGATTAACAATATCTTTGAGTTTGATGACCGTTCGGCTGGCGACGTTATGACTCATAGAATGGATCTTTGGGCTGTTTCAAAATCTGATAACATCAGTGAAGCAATCAAGATTGCAATTGACGAAGGGTTCTCTCGTATCCCTGTCTATGACGAAGATATTGACGATATTGTAGGCATAATATATGCTAAGGATTTGCTTTGCTTAATTGGTGTAAACGATAGTACGGACAAAAAGATTGAGGACTTTATGCGTGGAGTAATCTATGTTCCAGAGTCCACAAAATGTCGTATGCTATTTCGCCAATTTACCGAGAAAAAGACGCATGTTGCTGTGATTGTTGACGAGTATGGCGGAACTGCCGGAATCGTGACTATGGAAGATTTGCTTGAATCTATCGTTGGAAATATCCAAGATGAATATGATCAAGAAGAAGAGGAAATTAACAAGATTGATGACGACACCTATTCTCTTGATGGCGGAGTTTTAATTGACGAAGTTGAGAGGCTTTTTGGAGTAGACTTAGTGGAAAACGAAGATTCTGATACATTAGGTGGGCTGATTGCAAATACACTTGGAATAATTCCAAGTAAGGACGAAATGCCGACTCTAATAATAGAAAATATAGTGTTTACTGTACTGCTTGTCGAAGATAGACGAATAGTAAGGGTAAAAGCACATAGACTCTCAAAAGAAGAGTTAGATAGGGAAGAAGAATAAAATTTTTTCCACGTAGGCACAAACTTGAATTTTATATTCGTTTGTGTGCGAAAGGAGAGCAGCACTTTGCTGCCTATTATGAAAATATTAATGATTGGTGATGTTGTATCGCAAATTGGATGCGACTTCTTAAGAGAACGATTGCCGCAATTTAAACGCGAAAACTCAATTGACATTGTAATTGCAAACGGTGAAAACTCTGCTGTAGGAAACGGAATATTGCCAGCTTCAGCAAATTTTTTGCTGGACTCTGGAGTTGATGTAATCACAACAGGAAACCACGTCTATAAGCGCAGAGAGATATACAGCTATTTAGATGAAAATCCACAGGTGATACGACCTGCAAACTTTCCGGATTGCTGCAATGGAAAAGGATACTATTTGTATGATGGTGGTTCTTATCAATTGTTGGTAATTAATTTAATTGGAGTTTCCTTTATGGAACCTGTCAATAGCCCCTTTGATGTAATTGATGATATTTTGACTCAAGTTAGCGCAAAATATGTGCTAGTCGATTTTCATGCAGAGGCAACAGGCGAAAAAAAGGCAATGGGCTATTACTTGGATGGAAAAGTTTCAGCAGTGGTGGGAACACATACCCATATTCAAACTGCCGATGATCAGATTTTGCCAAAGGGTACAGGATATATTACCGATTTGGGAATGACAGGTCCGATTGATTCGGTGCTAGGTGTTTGCCCTGAAAGTATAATTACAAGGTTCAAAACTCATATGCCAACAAGGTTTGAAGTGGCAGAGGGAAAATGTCAGCTTAACGGGGTTATTCTAACTCTTGATGAAAAAAAGGGACTTTGTAAATCCATTATAAGGATTAATCTACGCTAAAATTTGCAAAAACTTATTTGCAAATAAGTTTTATTCGTGTATAATAATTAGTATAAATAGATAAATTTCTCGTCTTATAAAATGTCACACTATAGGAGCAGTAGTGTACTGCTTATTTTGTGTGGAGAATGGAGTCCATATTATGGTTAAACTTGAAAATCATTTAGGGGTTATTGATATTTCCCATGAATATTTTGTAAACCTTGTGGGTAATGCCACGGTAAGTTGTTTTGGAGTAGCTGCAATGTCAAATGCAGATGCAAAACAGGGCATTATAGCGAAAATTACGAAACATGATGATATTGATAAAGGAATTAGAGTGAGAGTAAAAAATCAAAAGCTTGTAATCGATCTTCATATTATTGTGGCTTATGGAACAAATATATCAGCCATTGTAAAAAGTATTATGCATAAGGTTGAGTTCACTGTTCAAGAGAAAACGGGATTTTTAGTATCTAGAGTGAATGTGTTTGTTGATGGTATGCGTACCGAATAATCGACAAAACATATATTTTATTTAAGTTTAGAGTATAAATATAAATAGAGTGCTCACAGTTTAAGAATGTGATAAATAAGGGTGGCGAGTTAGGCTATCCTATATTCAGATAAAAGCTATTTTTAAGGAGTGCATAAAGGTGATTCAAGGAAGCGTGCTTGCAAAAGCTATAATTTCAGGTGCAAATAATATTTCAAATAATAAACAAATGTGTGATGAGTTAAACGTATTTCCAGTGCCAGATGGTGACACAGGTACCAATATGTCTATGACTATCAATGCCGGTAAAAAAGAACTAGTGTTGTTAGAAAACCCTACCGTTGAAAAAGCAGCAGAG
>JBAQWI010000410.1:0-9426 GCA_049298835.1 Oscillospiraceae bacterium | reverse complement strand
GAGCAAGGAGAATTACTGTGAAGGTTTATGGAGTTGTTTTAATTGGGTGTGGACATATTGGCGAGGAGCATATACAAGATATCTATTATCGTGACAATATTAAAATAGTCGCAACAGTAGATACAGATGAAAAACGCGCAAAATTGTTTTCACGAAAATACGGTGCGCAGTCTTATGGCACCGACTATCACGCATATATTAATTTGGATGAGGTTGACATTGTTATCATTGCTACCTATGCCAATACACATCTAAGCATTTTAAAGGATTGCTTAAAAGCAAATAAGCATATTTTGTGTGAAAAACCAATAGCAAGAACATTGGACGAGGGCAAAGAGTTTTGTGATTTGGTTAATAAATCTGATTCAAAGGTGCTTGTTGCGCACGTGTTGCGTCATAACAAAACATATTTGAAGGTAAAAGAATTAATTGATTCCAATATCATTGGAAAATTAAAAATGATTAGAATGGTTCAAAATCACAATGCAAAGGATTGGGATAGATATAAAAAACTACTTGAAGATTGTACTCCTATCATTGATTGTGGTGTGCACTATATAGATATTACCCAGTGGTTTAATAATTCAAAAGTTTTAGAGGTATCTGGACATGGGTTGCGACTAGATGAGGATGCACCTGGTGCTTATAATTATGGATTTATTACTATGAAGCTAGAAAATGGTTGTTATGCCAGTTATGAGGCTGGTTGGAGCAAAAATTTAGCGTCTAGCAACATAAAAGAATTCATTGGAGAAAAGGGAAGAATAACACTAGTTCTTCAGGAGTGTCGAGAGTCACATAAAGAAGAAGGCGATTTGATTCAAATCTACTTAAGTGAGCCTGAAGAATACATTTACGTAAATGTGCACTCAAAATACAAAAATATGTATGGTCAAATTGAAGCTCTAGTTTCAATGATAGAGGACGACCGTCCAGCATTTCCAACTATGGATGAGGTTTATGATGCCTTTAAGATAGCCCATGCTGCTGATTATGCAATTAGAAGCAATAAAACTGTCGATGTTATGATCTTCTAACAAATAGCTGAAGAATATAACATAGTCTAAATTTTTTTGAGCGTTTAAATACCAGTACAAGCAATTTGCTTGTACTGGTATTTTTTTTGCTTACATTATTGTTTGCTTAGTGTCTTTGAACAAAAATAAGTGACAAAATTCGGTTATTTGTGCCATTGTATTGCGGTAAGAAAAAAAGTATTATATGAATATACAATATATTGTATATTGTAAAAATACGCAACATACAATTAAAAAGGGGTACATGAAATGTTAAAAGAAACATTGATGCAAAAAGGTGGCATTGTCACTCAAGCCATTGCACAAGATTTTATCGGTATGGATGTAGATGACCGTGTACCTACTGTTGAGGAATTGGCAGTGCGTTATGAAGCGGCACGTGGTACGGTGCAACAAGCCATAACAAAACTGAAAGAATACGGCGCAATAAGGCTGGAACCGCATGGACATTTGGGCACATTTATCAGTGAAATTAATTACAGCAAATTGATGGAAATATGCGGTGCGGGCAACTTGGTGGGTGTAATGCCTTTGCCATATTCTCGACGTTATGAGGGATTAGCAACAGGCATTTATGCGACACTTAATCACGAGACAGGCGCGAATGTAAATCTTGCGTTTATGGGTGGTTCTGACCGTCGCGTACAAGCACTTTTGGACGGTCGCTATAATTTTGCCGTGATGAGTTTGCCAACGGCACAGCACTATTTAGAAAATAATTATGCCATTGAAATTTCGCAAGTGCTGGGAGTGCACACATATGTACAAGCTCATGCCCTGATTATGCGGAGTGATTTCAAAGGGGAACTCAAACGTATTGGGGTGGATAATACATCGTTTGACCAAATCAGCATGACGGCAAAATATTTTCAAAATCAAGCGATTGAATTGGTTCCACTCAAGTATGCACATATCATTGATAACATTAAAAGCCGTATGATTGATGGTGCTATTTGGAGCCTAGAGGAGAGCATTGTGAACGATACAGAGCTTTGCTATCAATCTATTGGCGCACAGGGGCATGAGAACAACACTCGTGCCGCCATCGTGGTAGCGCAAGGGGACGTCACGGTGCGCAATTTTCTAAAGCGCTTTTTTAATGAGAAAAATGTACAGAGCACGCAACAGGCAGTACTGAAAAACGAAATACTACCGAACTATTAAAAAATAAATTTAATATACAATATTTTTTATATGTAATAAAGAGGAGAATTTTCATGGACATTATGGAACGCATCAACATACTCAAGGAGTGTGACATTGCCGATGAGGTAGCGCACAGTGATCTTGCAAAAATGGTGGAATTGTTAGGGGAGCAATTTGGCATTACCCTTACGGAAGAAAATGCAGGGGTTATGGTGACACACTTTGCTGCCGCTTTCAAACGAAATCGAACAGGAGAAACAGTAGAGCCACTGGCACAAGTAGCCGTAGAGGGTTTACAAGAAGACCTATCATACCAAAAAGCGTGCACAATCTTTACCGCAATCAGTGATAAAATTGAAAATACATTCAGCAAAGAGGAACAGCAGTTTGCATTGCTGCATCTGTGCACCTTGCTAAGCGAAATAAATGTGTGATAAGAAAAGAGGAGAACTTATGAAAATTGCAATTGGTGGATTAAAAAAGAATGTTATGGAAGAAGCTATTCGTGCGGTGGCACCACAAGTGGAGACGATAATTACTACGGACATTGCCGCTGTGCCAATGTTAAAAAATGGTCAAGTGGACTACTATTTTGGTGCTTGTGAAAGCGGTGGTGGTGCAGCCATTTCCATTTTGATTGGTATGGTGGGCTATTCCAAATGTTGCACGGTTGCAAAAAACGGACAGGTTGCAAAAAAGGAAGATATAGTAAAACAAATTGAGGCAGGTAAAATTGTCTTTGGTATGGCGCACGACACCATTGATAAAACGGTTCCTGTGCTACTCGAAGCACTGCTCGAAGCGCAACAATAAAAACAATTGTAGGAGAAATTAATTATGGAACCAATTTCGATGGCGATAGTGGTTGTACTTTGCGCCTTTACTGCGTTTTTATCTCATATGGGCTTGGCTGTTTTTCATGATGGCTTGCGCCCGATAATTCCCGAATACTTAGAGGGTCGTATGAAACGCACCGAGCTTTCCTCTATTGCGTTTGGTCTAAGCGTGGGTTTTATTGCTTCGGTTGGTATTGCACATACACTTGCCACAAGCATGCTAAATCCTTGGCTGTTGTTCCTAACAACAGATATTTTAGGTGTGTTGGCGCCTAAAAAATGGATTGCTCCTATTTTGGGAGGTGCATGGGGTGCACTTTGCCTTGCAGGACTTAGCCTCATCAACAATGTTTTGACGGGGTTGCCAGTTGACATGGTTGGTGCGATGGGCACGTTGAGTGCCCCAGTGGTTGCAGGCTTCTCTTTGTTTCCACTTGTTGCCATCTTTACGCAATTCGGCTGGAAAAAAGGTGCTATCTCTAGTGTGATTACGTTGATTGTACGTCAACTTGCGGTAGTGTTTACCACCATTTATCCAGAATCCGTGCAAGTATTCGTGGGCATTGTTTTGCTCCTCGTTTTTGCCATTGCCAAAGACATCAAAGACAAATCTGTACAAACTGCAAAAGAGGACAAAAACGTGTTTGCGGAGCGTACAGGGCGCGTTCGCAAAAATGTGGTGTGGCTTATGATTTGCGGTGCGTTGATTGCCGTCGCTTGCAACATTGGTGTATTTGCTGGCTCGGATGTTTCAAGCTACATATTGGCAGAGGCACAAAAAGCTACCGACCCAGCAACAGCACAAGCACTGGTGTACCAAGCCTCCATTGCAGACTTTATCCGTGGATTTGGTTTCGTTCCAATGATTGCAACTACGGCAATTACAACAGGCGTTTATAGCATTGCAGGTCTCACTCTCGTTTATCCCGTTGGTTACTTAATGCCAAATCCTGTTTTTGCGGCAATTGGTGGCGCAGTGGTGATTTTGATTGAGGTCTTGTTGCTTGGCATTATAGGTAAATTCTTGAGTAAATTCCCATCCATTCGTGCGGCATCGGATAACATCCGCAGTGCCATCACCACCGTTATGGAGTTTTCATTACTGTTTGGCTCAATCAATGCGGTAATCGCAATGGGTGGCTATACAGGCTTTTTTATTGGTGCAATGATTTACTTTATCAACGAGATGACGGGCAGACGCATTATGAAGATGGCGATTGGACCCGTAGCGGCGTTTTTTACAGGTGTATTGCTGAATGTATTGCACCTCATTGGTGTTTTTCCCATTGGTTAAAAATATGTGACATCTGGCAGCCTTTTCGACTGCCGGATGCCGTCATTGTTTTGAAAAGGAAGAAAGTATGATTGAAACAGTATTAGGCTCGATCCAAGCGAGCGAGCTAGGCACGACCATGTGTCATGAACATTTGGCAATTGATTTAAGTGGTGTGCGTGGTGAAACTGATTCTACCTTTGTTGATACCACATTGATTACGCAAGAGATTAAAAAAATGTGTGTATTGGGTGCACAGGCAGTCATCGAAGTGACAGGCAACGACATGGGGCGAGACGTCATAGCGTTGCGCCAATATGCAAAAGAAACAGGACTACATATTGTAGCATCTACTGGATTTTATTTGGAACCATATCATTCGGATTGGCTGCATCGTGCCAGTGTGGACGAAATCTGCGACCTTTTTGTGGCAGAGCTGACACAAGGCATAGCACAAACAGGCATTCGGGCTGGATTGATTGCCGAAATTGCCACAAGCACCAACCGCACAGCTAAAACAGAAGAAAAAGTGTTTTTGGCGGCGGCACAAGCAAGCGTGCAAACCAATTGTGCTATTAGCACACATTGCGACATGGGCACGCATGCAAAAGATCAACTAAAGATGCTATTGGACAATGGTGTATCGCCCGACAAGCTGATTTTAGGTCATGTTGATTTAGTAGATGACGCAAATTATCATTTGGAATTGTTGGCACAAGGGGTAAACCTTGGATTTGATACCGTTGGCAAAACAAAATACCTCAGCGACCAAAAGCGTGCAGAAAATTTGATGGCACTGCTTTATAAAGGATATGAAGATCATATTTTGCTGTCGCAAGATGTGAGCCGTCTATCCTATCTCACCGCCAATGGCGGAGCAGGATATACAGCAGTACTCGGCTATTTTATTCAACTTTTAAAAGCGTGTGGTGCTACAAAAGAGCAAGTGGAAAAGCTTTTGGTGCGCAATCCGGCACGTATACTTGACCGTTAGAAAGGAATGGAGCAATATGTTTTTGAATGCTCTTAAAAATAGAAATGAGCCACTATTAAAGCTTGCTTTCGAGTGGCACAAACAAGGGAAACTATTGCCCGATACCTATCTTTTGGATTTGGATTCCATTGTGGAAAACGCAAGGACGATGAAGCAAGAGGCAGACCGTGTTGGCGTGGAGCTTTTCTTTATGACAAAGCAACTTGGACGTAACCCAGCTGTGTGCAAAAAGTTAATTGGACTTGGCTATGCAGGTGCAGTTGTGGTGGATTTTCGGGAAGCACAAGTGATGATGAAAAATCACATTCCCATTGCCCATGCAGGACACTTGGTGCAAATTCCAAACGCAGGGCTTACCGAGTTGCTTTCTTATGGCGTGGGTTTGATGACCGTGTTTTCCATCCAAAAGGCAAAACGAATTAATGCTATTTGTGAAAAATTAGGCATTGTACAATCCATTGCTGTAAAATTTTATGGTCAAGATGACTTTATTTATCCCGGGCAGGAAGCAGGCTTTGCCGTTGTAAATCTGCCACAGGTATTGGCAGATTTACAATTGCTGAGCCACATTAAGCTAACGACACTCACATCTTTCCCATGCTTTTTGTACAACGAGCAAGAAAAAGCAGTTAAGCCTGTGACCAATTTAACAACGATGCAAGATGCTAAAAATAAGGCAGAGGCAATTCTCCACTATACGTTGCAACTGAATGTTCCATCCTGTACCCAAACGGAGCTGTTGACGCAAATTGCATTGCAAGGAGGACAAAGTGCAGAACCCGGCAGTGCACTGATTGGTATGACACCCAACAATCGCAGGGGCGAGGCAAAGGAAATTCCTTCACTTGTGTACCTGACAGAAGTGTCGCATAATTTTAAAGACTATGGATATTGTTTTGGGGGCGGTGCGTATTGTCGTGGTGTTATCAATCAAGCGCTTGTAGGAAAAACTTATGATAATGCTTGTCTTATGGCTGTTCATCAGCGGAGCGCAGAGAATATTGATTATCATTTTGAATTGGCACAGCACGCGCAAATTGGCGATGCTGTCGCCATGTGTTTTCGAACACAAATTTTTGTCACACGAAGTCAAGTCGCTGTTATTTCAGGCTTGCATAGTGGTAAGCCTGTGCTCGAGGGATTGTATTCCTCACAAGGGGAACGATTGTCGAAGGGAGATGTGGACTGTGAGTAGATTTATCATTTTGGTACTCGATGGCTTTGGTGTGGGCGCGATGGAAGATGTGCCAATGGTGCGCCCTACAGATATTGGAGCCAATACGTTGCTCCATTTGTTAGAAGCTTTTCCAGATTTAAAACTGCCAAACATGGAACAACTCGGCTTGATGAATGTGCTCGGCAAAGAAAGTGCACAAATGAGGCCTGTGGATACGGCAACATATGGGTGGGCAAATTTGATGCATGATGGTGCAGATACGTTTTTTGGACACCAAGAAATCATGGGAACATTGCCAGTGAAACCGTTTGGTGAGCCCATAGCAAAAAAACTTGCGATCATTGCCCAAACATTGCGTAATGGTGGCTTTTCGGTGCGAGAACAACGTGGAGGAAGGCAATCCTTTTTAATTGTAAATGATGCCGTCAGCGTGGCGGATAACATAGAATGTGACCCAGGGCAAGCGTTTAATGTAACGGCGGCGATTGACATTATCCCGTTTGAAACCGTGCTCGAAATTGGCAAGCTTGTTCGCAGCGTTTGTGTTGTGCCTCGTGTAATTGCCTTTGGTGGACGTAGTGTGACGCTAAAAAATTTACTCGATGCGGTGGAAGAACATGGCGAATACATTGGAATCAATGCACCTCGTTCGGGCGTGTATAATTGCGACTATCACTGTGTTCACTTGGGTTATGGAGTCGACGAAGTGGTTCAAGTTTCTACCATTTTGGGTAAGGCTGGTGTGCCTGTATTCTTGCTTGGAAAAGCGGCTGATGTCATCCAAAATGAATATGGTGTGTCCCAGTCAATTGTGCCAACAAATGAGGTATTGCAAGCGACAAAGCGTATTTTACAGCAACAAGAAACTGCATTTATTTGTGCCAATGTACAAGAAACTGACCTGTGTGGTCATCGTGAACGTGCTGATAAGTATGTGGAAATTTTGCAAATTGCCGATGCTGGTATTGGAGAAATTATTCCACTTTTGCAAGGTGATGACGTATTGATTGTCATGGCGGATCACGGCAACGATCCCACCATTGGTCATCCACACCATACAAGAGAGCGTGTGCCAATGCTTATCCACGGAGCGCATTGCAAACAGGGCTGTATTGGTGTGCGAAGTACGCTTTCTGATGTTGCGGCAACGGCGGCTGTATATTTTGGAACCAAAATGCCACAAAACGGAACGCCAATAACACAAGTTCAAAGGACATCAACTACAAAATAGTGAAAAAGAGGGTGTATCAATGGAATCACTTACAATCCTGCCTTGTGTCAAGCAAGTGGTATGGGGCAAAAATCAGGGCAAAGTGCAAAAACTCACAGTGTCTCCCCAGTTGCAATCAAATTTGTGGTGTGCTTTGCAAACGGCTTTTCCACATGGGTTTTGTCAAGGTGAGGATATCAATACGGTGCTTGTACACAAGCAAACATTAGCGGAAGAAGCCTATACCATTGATGTGACTGAAAATTCTGTCTGCATTGGTTATGGCACACTTAAAGGTGCTTTTTATGCGGCGGTTACCCTCAAGCATATATGGTTGCAATACGATCACACATTGCCCTGCATTTTCATTGAGGATGCACCCGATTTGGCTGTGCGTGGTATTTTATATGATATCAGCCGTAATAAAGTGCCTAAATTGGAAACATTGTTGCAACTGGTGGATTTGGCGGCAAATCTCAAATACAATCAATTACAGCTTTACATAGAGGGACTTTCCTTTGAATACGACCATTACCGCAACTATTTGACAGAGGAATGCTATCTCACAAAGCAGGAAATTAAACAGCTCGAGGCATATTGCTCTGCACGGATGATAGATCTTGTTGCAAATCAAAACACACTCGGGCATATGCAAGACTGGCTTGCTTTGGAGGATTTCAAACAGCTTTGTCGCAACCCAGAGGGCGAGATTGCATTTGGAAAACACACCCCACCTGCATCCCTCAACCCTGAAAATTTGCAGAGTGTAACACTTGTGGAACACATGACACAGGATATACTTAGCGTCTTTCAAAGTGAGTATTATAATGTGAATTTGGACGAGAGTTTTGGCATTGAAGATGGCAAGTTGTATGCGCAATGGGTAAATACCATGCATCATATCTCTAAAAAACATGGACGTACCATGATGATGTGGAGCGATATGTACAACACCTATCCACAGGCATTGGAACAGTTGCCTAGCGATGTCATTTTGCTTGATTGGGGTTATGAGGATCATTATCCTTTCCATATGGAATGTAAGTTGCTTAGTGAAAGTGGACACTCTTTTTATGTATGTGCTGGTACTTCTGCGTGGTGCTCAATTGCTGGGCGCACCGATAATATGCTTGGCAATGTAGATAAGGCAATCGCCTGTGCACACCAGTACGGGGCAACAGGTTTTCTGATGACAGAGTGGGGTGACGCAGGACATTGGCAAAGTTTTCCCATTGGGTTTGCTGGATTTGTATATGGGGGAGCTAGGGCGTGGGACAAATCAATCGTGCTCGAAAGTGCTCTTACCGATTACCTCAATGCCTATGTGTATCAGGATAGCACAAATCAAATGGCACAGATGACTCTAGCATTAGGAAGAAGCAATCAATACGACGATTTTCGCCTTGTGAATGGAAGCTTTTTACATCATCATTTGAAAATGGGGCTGTGCAGTCTTGAAAAACAGCAAGCATATATTGATTGCATGCGTAACTGGATGGAACCTTATGTAGAACGTTTCTTGGAGGACGGAGGGGCGCAAATTTTAGCGCAACTGCGTACGGTGCAAACTTTTGATGGCAATGCACTTATGAAACATCTTGAAACACAACGTGCGGTGCTAAAAAATGTAAAACCTATCTGTCCCGATGCAACGTTATTATTAGAGGAATGGGGGCAAACCATTGACTTACTAGAAGTATCGTGTATATTGCGCCAATATGTGGACGACCAGGAAACGCAAAGTGGTGAACAA
>JBAQWI010000409.1:0-16330 GCA_049298835.1 Oscillospiraceae bacterium | reverse complement strand
GTCGACTACCCTGTACACTATTGTTTTGACGCCCATCTTCTACTTTATAGTAAGAAGAATTGGTCTGAAATTCAACCAGACCTCACGAGCATAAATTAGAAATTACAATTTGGGCATTTATTTTATTTACGATACAATTTGCCCTACAATATAATTAGCAGCATTCTAACCCCGTAATACTTGCTGCAAAGGAGAGTTTTATGGCAAAGCAAATGGAAAAAATTCATACAAGGCGAATCATTTCGCTTATTTTGCTTTGTGTAGTTATCTGTGGATTTGGTGCAATGCGTGTTTTTGACTATCAAGTTGTAAATGGTAAAAAATATCTTGCATCTGCCCAAAAGAGTTCCTATACCACTGTTAAGGTAGCTGCTGCACGTGGCGAAATCGTGGATAGAAATGGTGTCCCTTTTACGAGAAACAAAGCGGCTTTTAACCTTGAGTTCGATTATGCCTTTCTTAAAAAAGGCACAGAAAATCAAACAATATTTAATCTCATAAAGACTTTTGAGGCACTAAACGAAGATTGGATTGACAATCTACCTATCTCCAAAATCTTGCCTTATGAGTTTTTACCTGACCGCGAAACCGATGTGAAACGGCTTAAAGCCAAACTAGGCATGAACACATATGCAACTGCGCAAAACTGTATGGATGCAATTTTTGAGGCATCTGCAATTAAAAAATATAAGACTGAAAAGGGCAAATGCACCCATTGTGGCAAGGATTTTGATGAGTGCGACTATATTCCCTATTCTGAAGAATACAACCGAAAAATTGCTGGCGTAAGATACGAAATGATGGCAAAAGAATTTTCAGCATACACACCACGTTACACTTTTTCAGAAGACGTTTTGCCCGAAACCATTGCTATTATCAAAGAGCTTTCACATGACTTTATCGGTGTTGAAGTTGTCGAAAAGGCTATCCGCACCTATATTAGTGGCGATGTTGCATCCCATTTAATTGGCACAATCGGTCCTATGTATGCAGACGAAGTTGACTACTATAAAGGACTTGTGGGCGCTGATTACGAGCAAAATGATACAGTAGGAAAATCTGGTGTAGAAAAAGCGTTTGAGAGTGAACTAAGGGGCAAAAATGGCGAGATGCAAGTTATCAAAAACTCTCGAGGTGACGTTATCGACGTTATAGAAACCATTGAACCTGTTGCGGGAAAAACCATTAAGCTCACCGTTGACTTTAACTTTCAAAAAGAAGTTCAGCAGATTTTAGCTGACTACATTAAAAAATTTAACGAAACCAATAAACTAAATAAAAATGTAAAAGCCGCTGCGATTGCTGTGCTAGATACAAAAACCGGTGGATTGCTTTCAAGTGTTTCCTACCCTTACTATAACATTGAAGATTACTATAAAAGTTACTCTACTGTTGCCAAAGCAGAGGGCGACCCCCAATTTAACCGCGCACTACAGGGACTTTACCGCCCAGGTTCTACCTTTAAGCCTGTTGTTGCAGTAGGTGGACTTGAAGAGGGCACCATAACTGATCAAACAAAAATTTACTGTGATGGTTTCTACCACTTTTTCCCTCCTAATAGGGGTAAACTTCCTGGCTGTTTACAAATTGGACACCGCAACGTTTCCCTTGATGTAGTTTCCGCACTAAAGTTTTCTTGCAACATATTCTTCTACGAAACAGGACGCCTACTGGGCATTGAAAAAATAGGTCAATATGCACATTCATTTGGACTTGGCGTTGAAACTGGACTTGAAATTCCTAACAAGATTGGTGTTATCTCTAGCCCTGAATATTCTAAAAAATTAGGCGATAGTTGGTGGCAAGGTAATGTAATTCAGGCGGCTATCGGACAGCTCGACACCCGTGTTACCCCACTTCAAATGGCAATTGAGGCTATGACTTTAGCAAACCACGGCACAAGATACAATGCTCATATTTTAAAAAACGTTTTGTCTTATGACCAATCCAAGGTTTTGCAACAAGAAAAAACAACGATTGCTTCACAGTTTGCTATGTCGGACTCGACCTTTGACGAAATCTCAAGCGGTATGATTGCAGCAGCATCTACCATTGGAGCACCAAACCAGCTGACTGATTTAGGCTATCCAGTTGCAATAAAGTCAGGTTCTCCACAGGTTTCACTTACAAAGAATAACAATGCCTTCATCTCGTTTGCACCTGCAAATAATCCTGAAATTGCAATCGCTTGTATGGTTGAGGACGGAAATGCAACAACTGCCCTCGTTCGGTCAATTCTCTTAGCTTATGAAAAATCTAAAACAGACATACCAAAGTAACTGATGTTTCTTGCATTTTTTAGTTTATCTTGTTATAATATAGGATAGCGTAGCGTACTGTTACTTTTATACTGCAGTGGTCTTTATATTGGCTACAAAGTTATTATAAATCAATGAATTTTGTTGCCTCTATTGCTAAGTATCTCATTGTTGTACAATCTAGCATACTATTTTGAATGTGAAAGGCGGCGGTACCCTAATTATGGCAAAGATTATTTCGGTTGTATCAGGCAAGGGTGGAACTGGCAAATCCACGTTAAGTGCAGCTCTTTCGAAATCTCTTGCATCTAGTAATCGAAAGGTTTTGGCTATTGATTTAGATATTGGTCTTCGCTCTTTGGATATACTACTTTCACTTGAAAATAAAATTGTTTTTGATTTTGGCGATATATTAGATGGCAAATGCTCTATTGATGCGGCAATTGTTCCTCATGATAGCATTGAAACTCTTTTTCTTTTATCCTCGCCTAATGTTGTTTCAAAGAGTTTTAGCATACAGGGTATTATTTCTCTTATTAAAAGCTTATCAAAGTCCTTTGACTTTATCATATTAGATATGCCTGCTGGGCTTGGAATAAGCATTATTATGGCTCGTGAACTTGCCGACTTAAATCTAGTCGTTACTGTGCCTGACGAAATAACCTTGCGTGACACAAGAAAAATTAGCGATGCTATTTCTACAAACACAGCAAGACCATCAAGATTAATCATAAATCGCGTAAGCAAAAACGCGTTGCTTTCTAGCGGCATCAACGACCTAGATGAGATGATTGACAGTGTGGGTATTCCCCTTTTAGGGGTAATTCCTGAGGATGAGTGGATAAATTCTACTATACCTCAAAAAAAGCCTACCAAAAACAGCATCATAACTTCAAAAATTTTTGATGCTATTGGGGAACGCATTAACGGACACTACGTCCCCCTAATTTTAAGACAGTTATAGCCCGATTTATTTCAGATCAAACTCAACATCAATTAGGAGGATTTTATAATGACTATTGCCATTATCGCACATGACTCAAAAAAAGAGCTTATGATTCAATTTTGTATCGCTTACTGTGGAATTTTAAGCAAAAACAACCTTTGTGCAACTGGTACAACCGGCAAACTAGTTTCAGAAGCAACAGGACTCAGAATTGACAGATTTCTTAGTGGAGCTCAAGGTGGAGATCAACAAATTGCATCAAGAATTGCTTGCAATGAGATTGATATGGTACTGTTTTTCAGAGATCCTCTTACAGTAAAGTCACATGAACCAAATGAAATGGCACTACTTAGACTTTGCGATGTACACAATATTCCTATTGCAACCAATATTGCAACTGGCGAAATGTTAATCCATGGTCTTGAGCGTGGCGATCTTGACTGGAGAACTATCGTTAGAAACTAAGGGCAAGATGCCCTCTGCATATCGCACACGAACAGGCTTTGTTACTTTGGTTTCAACCTACGTTGCGAATTTTTATTTTCAACATATATTAAAAAGGCTATGAAAAGGAAGAGTATTATAACTTTTGCTATCAAAGAGAGGGCAGACGCTGAGATTGCCTATAGCGATTTTGTAAGAAGACACCTTTGAGCTGCTGTGCGACAAAGTACAGCCGTTTGACTGCGTTAAAGCAAACTAAAGGGATTTAGCTACTGATTTGCTAAATCTGAATTTAGGGTGGTACCACGAGAGCACTCCTCGTCCCTTTTTGGGGCTAGGGGTGCGTTCTCTTTTAATCTCATAATGCGCCCTATATATTGCACATATAATGAGTGCAAAAACGACTTTTATTCCTGCACTATAATTTAAAGAATATTTTACGACTAATTATAACTCTCGTGGCAACAAAATTAAAATAACCTGTGCATTACAGCACGGCATATGATTAAAGCGCTTGTGCCCTATGGGTATTAAGCCTAAAAGAGGAGAATACACAATGGCAATTAATGCACCAAGGGGCACGCAAGACGTTACCCCAAGTCAAAGTTACAAATGGCAATTTATCGAAAACTTACTGATTGAATCAGCATCTCTTTTCGGCTTTAAGGAGATTCGAACACCAACATTTGAACAAATTGACCTATTCTGTAGGGGTGTCGGTGACACAACTGACGTTGTTCAAAAGGAAATGTTTGAGGTTAAGGCTCAAAAAGGTACAGATGTTTACGCACTAAGACCCGAAGTTACAGCGGGTGTAGTAAGAGCATCACTCGAAAATGGACTTTTAAATGATGCACTCCCGCTAAAGGTTTGCTATATTGCAGCTTGTTTTCGCCATGAACGTCCACAAGCTGGAAGACTTAGAGAGTTTCATCAATTTGGCTGTGAAGTGTTTGGCTCAAAATCGGCTGCGGCTGACGTTGAGATTATATCCCTCATTGACCATATAATCACTCTAATTGGACTTAAAAATGTTGAATTAAACCTTAATTCAATAGGTTGTCCTACCTGTCGTGCAGAATATCATAAGGCACTAAGATCTTATTTTGAAAAATATATTGATAAATTATGTCCTACCTGTCTTGAACGTATGACTAAAAATCCAATGAGAATTCTTGACTGCAAATCCCCTAATTGTGCTGAAATTGCAAAAGATGCTCCAGTTGCAATTGACTATCTCTGTGGTGAATGTTCTGATCACTTTAACAGTGTAAAAACTCGACTAGACGGCATAGGTATTAACTACAAGGTAAACACTAAGATTGTTCGTGGACTTGACTACTATACAAAGACTGTCTTTGAATTTATTACAACGGACATTGGCGCGCAAGGAACTGTATTTGGTGGCGGTCGTTATGACGGCTTAGTGGAACAACTTGGTGGAAAAGCTACCTCAGGACTTGGCTTTGGAATGGGCATAGAACGCTTATTAATGGTTATGGAAGCGCAAGGCATTGAAATTCCTGTTCCTAAGCAATGCGACTTATATATTGGCTCGATGGGCGATATTGCAAATATAAAAGCTTGTGAAATTACCAAGAAGTTACGAGATGAAGGCTTTTATGTGGAATGTGATTTAATGGATAGAAGTGTTAAGGCACAAATGAAATATGCAAACAAAATTTCGGCTAAGATGTCGCTTATTTTAGGTGAAAGCGAGCTTTCTAGTGGAAAGGCTAACATCAAGGATATGGCAAGTGGCGAACAAAAAGAAATTGTATTTGAAACAGAGCTTGCAAATATGCTCTATGATGCAATGCTTGCAAGGGAAGCTGATTTGCTTGCAGATCGTATTGGTGAAAATGCATTTGCTGATCTTATGGGAATGGATAACTAATGGACTTCTACAAAATGACGAAATAAAAATAACCGTTACATTATAGCACGGTATGTGGTCAAGGCTAAAAGCCTTGAAAGGAGATAAAACTAATGGCAGAACTAATGGGAACTATGCGACGCAGTCATTACTGCACCGAGGTAACAACCGCTGATATTTCAAAGGAAGTTGTTGTGGCTGGATTTACACACAGACAACGTGATAAGGGTAATCTTATCTTTATCGACCTGCGTGATCGCACTGGAATTATTCAGTTAACCTTTGACGACACCACTGATAGAACTGTATTCGAAAAAGCAAAATCTGTAAAAAATGAATACGTTTTAATGGCAAGGGGTATTGTTAAAAAACGTGAGAGCATCAATGCTGAAATAAAAACAGGCGAAATTGAAATTTTTGTAACAGAACTAAAAATTGTTGGAACTGCACAGACTCCTCCTTTCCATCTAAATGATAACTCTAAAGTAAACGATGAAATTGGACTAAAATTTCGCTACCTTGACCTTAGACGTGAAAAATTACAAGAAAACATCATGCGTCGCCACAAGATTGCACAGGTTACTCGTGAATATTTCTATGAGAACGGTTTCTTAGAAATTGAAACTCCAATGATGATGAAATCTACACCAGAGGGTGCTAGAGATTATCTCGTTCCATCAAGAATACATGAAGGTAAATTCTATGCACTTCCTCAATCCCCTCAAATCTACAAGCAATTGCTTATGATTTCAGGCTATGACCGTTATATCCAGCTTGCAAGATGTTTTAGAGATGAAGATTTGCGTGCTGACCGTCAACCAGAATTTACACAAATTGACCTTGAAATGAGTTTTGTCGACATTGAAGATATCTTTGCAATGGTTGAAGGATATATCAATCGTCTTTTCAATGAAGTGTTAAGTGTTAACATTCCAAAAGAACTTCCAAGAATGACATACAAAGAAGCTATGGAACGTTACGGCTCTGATAAACCTGACACTCGTTTTGATATGGAAATACAGGATATATCAAGCCTTGTGGCAGATTGTGATTTTCCTGTTTTTGCAAATGCAATTGCTGAGGGGGGCACCGTTCGTGCAATCGTTGCTAAAAATTCAGCAACGTTGCTGACTAGAAAAGAAATTGACAAGCTAACTGAACAAGCACGAGGAATCGGTGCAAAAGGCATTGCCTATGTTAGATGGGTTGAAGATGTTCCTAACTGTTCCTTTGCAAAATTCATGAAAGAGGGCGAGCTAGAGGCTGTTCTTACTGCAATTGGTTGCGAAAAAGGCGACGTTGCTTTGATTGTTGCTGATAAAAACAAAGTCACTCTTCCTGTTTTAGGTCAACTAAGACTAACCGTTGCAAAACAGCTAGATATTATCCCAGATCAATTTAACTTCCTATGGATTACTGAATTTCCATTCTTCGAGTTTGACGAGGATAGCAATACATTCGTTGCGATGCATCATCCTTTTACAATGCCTATGGATGAATGTTTGCAATACCTTGACAGCGACAAGAGTAAGGTTCGTGCAAAAGCATATGACCTTGTGCTAAATGGCACAGAACTTTCAAGTGGTTCTATTAGGATTACCGACTTTGTACTTCAACAAAAAATGTTTGAGGCATTGGGTCTTACTGCGGAAGAAATTGAAGCAAAATTTGGCTTCTTAGTAAACGCATACCGTTATGGTGCTCCACCGCACGGCGGAATGGGCATTGGTCTTGATCGCCTTGCAATGATAATGTGTAATGCTGATTCATTGCGTGACGTTGTTGCTTTCCCTAAAGTGCAAAATGCGAGCGAACTTATGAGCGAATGTCCTGCAACTGTTGATACCAAGCAACTTGATGAGTTGCATATACAGCTTAAATCGAGCATAAAGTTAGACTAGTTTCTTTTCAACAATCATTCGTATTCACAGACATTTAAGGAGGACTACCTATGGATTTTCCCTATTACCCAGCTGACGCTAACTATTTAATTGAGTCAATGATGGTAGGCATGATCATTGGACTTGTTATTGGATTGGCATTTGCTTTTGTATTCTACATTTTTAATGCACTAGGGCTTTATAAAATTTCCAAAAACCGTGGCTACAAAAATGCATGGCTTGCATTTGTTCCAGTTGTAAATTCATTTGTACTAGGAGGAATTGCAGACAATATCAATGCCTGCTATATGAAAAAATCAAACCATCGTATTTGGTTAATTGTTTTAAAACTCATTACTTGTGCTTTATACTTCGTTTATATTGCTATACTAATCTCCACTGTGGCTAGATTTATGCAAGAAGCATTGGTTTATGGTATTGAACCCAACCCTTCTGCTTTTGCTCCGATGATGCTTATTGGCTTACTTATGGGTACTGTAGGTATTGCTTCCTTTGTATTTACTTGCATATGCTGGTATAAAGTTTTTGCAGATTATAGTCCAAATAACGCAACACTTTTCCTTGTATTGTCAATTTTATTTGGTATTGCACCATTCTTTATTTTTGCAATCAGAAATAAACCATCTGCTTCTCTTTACTATGCAAATCAAAGAATGAATCCACCGCAACCACAATATCAACCACAACAACAAGCGCCACAATATCAGCAACCTGTAGCTACACAACAACCTTTATCCGCTGAAATTCCTACACAAGAACCTGTAATTCAGCCACAAGAGTCTGCTCCAGACGTAGATTTGGTTGATAAAAAGGACAACGATAACAATATAGTTTAAGGGGATACAAGAAAATGATTAAAGAGAATTCAAAGATACTTTTTCAAGGCGATTCAATCACTGATGCCGGACGTACTTATGACGTTCAACTTGAGGGAATTGTAACGCCTTGTGAATTAGGAATTGGATATCCAAACAAGGTAAAAGAATTTCTTGATACTTTCTTTAAAGACAAAAATATCACAGTTCTTAATCGAGGAATTTCTGGAAACAGAACCATTGATTTGAGAAACCGTTGGGATAAAGATTGTATTGATTTAAAACCCGACTACCTTTCTATCTTGATTGGAGTTAATGACACTTGGCGACGTTATGATGCAAACGATAGCACTTGTGCAGAGGAATACGAGGCTAATTTCAGACACCTTTTGCAACGGGCAAAGGATGAACTCAATTGCGAAATCATCATCTTAGAGCCATTTCTAATTCCTACAGACAGGAATAAAGATTGTTGGTATGAGGATTTAATCTGGAAAATTCAAGTGGCAAGAAAACTAGCTCGTGAATTTGGTGCAACATTTATTTCGCTTGACGGTGCTTTCGCTTCAAAATGCACCGAAATGGAACCAAGTTACTGGTCACTTGATGGAGTTCACCCTACTGATGCAGGACACTCTTTCATCGCAAGGCTTTGGCTTGACACCATGCTGAAAGGGTAACCTATTATCAAATTCGAGTGGTCGAATATTGGGACTTATAAGAAAGAGGACGGTTTTAAAAACCGTCCTCTTGTTATATAATTTTAGCCTTTTTTAACGGTGCCTCTTTTGGCTGCCGATTTTCCAGAAAGACTGCGTATTGGACTCTTTTTGCCCCCGCATTGCTTAAACTTATCAGACTTATCAGGTCTTCCTGATGGTACATCCCTTTTATATTTAGACGCATTCCCACGACCTTGTGGTTTTTCGGCTTTTGCCTTAGGCTCAATTGTGAATATTTGCATTGGATAAGGATGGTCAGCAATCACTGGCACACGTTTGCCAATTAGCTTTTCAATATCTGCAAGGTATTGTTTTTCCTCGATGTCACAAAATGCAATTGCAACGCCATTTTGTCCTGCTCTGCCTGTTCTACCAATACGATGAACATAAGTTTCAGAGATGTTTGGAACATCATAGTTGAAAACATGGGAAAGTTCGTCTATGTCGATACCACGTGCCGCAATATCAGTTGCCACAAGAACTCGAGTTTGTCCACCCTTGAAATTAGCAAGTGCAGTTACACGTGCAGCTTGTGACTTGTTACCATGAATTGCTTGTGCCATAATATTTGATTTCTCAAGTTCTTTTACAACTTTATCTGCGCCATGCTTTGTGCGTGTAAACACCAATGCAGATAGGATAGATGCATCCTTTAGAAGATGGATTAAAAGCTTTTGTTTGTTTGCCTTGTCAACAAAGTAAACAGATTGCTTAATAATATCAACAGTAGAAGAAACAGGTGTAACTGTAACTTTTACAGGGTTCTTTAAGATTGATGCTACCATACTTGTAATCTCAGGAGGCATTGTTGCGGAAAAAAACAAAGTTTGTCTTTCCCTTGGTACACGAGCAATAATTTTTTTCACATCATGAACAAATCCCATATCAAGCATACGGTCAGCCTCGTCAAGAACAAATGTCTCAACAAAACGCAAATCAACTTCTTTTTGATTGATAAGGTCATTCAAACGGCCTGGAGTTGCAATCAAAATATCTGTTCCGTCACGCAATTGTGCAATTTGTGGGTTTACAGAAACTCCACCAAAGACAACAGAACATCTAATGTCGGTGTGTCGACCATATGTCTGAAAGCTTTCTGCAATTTGCAAAGCAAGCTCTCTTGTTGGTGTTAAAACTAACGCACGAATTTTGCGTTGTTTATTATTTTCAGTCTTTGTTTTTAGTATGTTTTGCAGAATAGGAAGTGCAAATGCAGCGGTTTTTCCAGTACCAGTTTGAGCACAACCTAATACATCTCTACCCTCTAATGCTGGTGGGATTGCTTTTTGTTGTATAGGAGATGGGGTTTCGTAGCCTTCTTCTGCGAGTGCTTTTAAAAGTTCTACTTGCAGGTTTAAATCTTCAAATTTCATGTTTTTTGTTGTTTCCTTCATTTTTAAAATTTTATTTATGTTTATAGCAATTTCGCAAAATGTTCGGAAAACTGCTATGTGGCTCCCGTTGCTGTAGCCGCATTTGCGGTGTGCAACACGCCATTTAAACTATAATTAATATAATTTGATTTTTCTATGCGAAAAACTTAATTACATTAATTATACCACATATACTACTTTTTAGATAGGTATTTGTTTTGAATACATAACTTTATTATTATTGACAATTTTATATGAAAATTTCTTTAACTTTCCATAAGAGAAACCCACGATTTAAAAATCGTGGGTTTTCTCTATTTTACCACTTTGGTCTAATAAATCTCTTCTCGCTTTCCTCAAGGTCTAGCCCTATTGTTCCGCCTGGATTCATTAAATTATCTGGATCGAAATGACGTTTCAACGTCTTTAGAACTTCCATTTGATTGGTTCCAATTTGCCCCTCAAGCCACGGTGCAAAGAACTTTCCAATGCCGTGATGATGGCTCATTGCAGCTCCAGACTTTTGAATGGCGTCTAATATTCCTGTTTGATATGCAACGTAATCCTCAAGTTCTGTCATTTTTGCAATAAAAATAAAGTATAGATTTGCCCCTTGTGGATAGGCGTGTGACATATGGGTCATGCAAATTGTGTTAGGACGTGATTTGCAAAATTCACGAACAGTCTTATGTACATTTGGCATCTGATCCCATGTAACTGAACATTCAAGGGTATCGGTCATGATGCCAAAATCTTGCATTGTATCACGCATATATGGATCGTTAAATCTTCCTTTTTCCCAACCCTTTGTTGGAATAGAAGTGAGTGACATTGCTTTGTGATTTTTGCAAATTCTCCTTACATTCTTAACCATGTTTTTGCAAAATCCAAGCTCACCGTCAGTAAATCCTAAAAACAAACAGCGTTGCATTGGCTTATAGCCAAACTTTTCAAGCATTCCACCTAGAGGAGTTTCGTCAACACCATAAAGTTTAAGCATAATATCAGTTTCTTCCGGATCGGATAATCTGAATACTGATGGAAAACCAAACTCACCCTGCATAATCTCTTTTGCAGCAGTCTGTGCTTCCTCCCAGCTTTTAAACATATACGAAAATCTAAGATGATTTTCTGGACGATGTTTGAACACTCTTAACGTAACGTGTGTGAGTACACCATATGCACCCTCGCTGCCCATCATAATATGGTTGATGCTAGGGCCTGTTGCCACCGCTGGAAATACCTCAGTTGTAATGTTTCCTGCTGGTGTTGCATATTCTTGTCCTAGCACTATATCCTCAATTTTTCCATAATAGGTGGAGTTCTGTCCAGCACCTCTGGTTACTGTCCAACCACCAACTGAAGAATATTCAAAGGATTGTGGAAAATGTCCACAGGTATATCCCATTGAAGCTCCAAATAGAGAAACAGCCTCATTGAGTGTCTTTTCAAGTTTTGGACCACTCATTCCAGCTTCAACTGTAATAGTTTGATTTTTCTCATTAAATAAAATTACCTTGTTGAAGTTTTTGCGCATATCAAGGGAAATTCCACCCTTCATACACTCAACACCCCTAGTTACACTCGAACCCCCACCATAAACATAAAGAGGTATTTTCTTGTTTGCACAAAACAAAACAATCTTTTCAATCTGCTCTTTATTTTGGGGATACACCACAACATCGGGAATGTTTTCAACTATCTTATTTCTTAGTCGCATTACGTCGTACATCGTTTTTCCATAGGCAACACAAAGTCTTGCATAGTCATCAATCGTTACATTATCTTTGCCTGCAATCTTGCACAACTCATCAATATCCGCTTGTGGTAGTTTGCTCGGAATGTCATATTTCACCTCATCAAATCCCATTTCAAGGCGCTCTGCGAAGTCTTTGTCTGTCATTCCAAATCTTTCTTTTATCATCTTGTAAAGCGTTTCCTTTGGGAATTTATATGCCGCTTGGTCTCCCCATTTGAAAATGGAGCGGTAGGATTTTGAAGGTGCAACCTCTGTGTACCATTGTGGTGAAAAGTCTTTATATGGTTTGCTCATCGTTTGTTCCTCCATTTAATATCTTATTAATTTGACTATAAACTGGATTAAGCGCCGCAAATATCTTTTTGTAACCCTCATTGTACAGCCGTTTATAAAGTGCTGCATTTATTTTATCTGGCTCAAATCGATCGGCATATCTCACCATATTGGAAACAGCTTCCTGAATGCTAGCATAGCAACCAATTCCCACATATCCAATGATTGCCGCACCCAACCCAGAAGCTTCATGTGTTTGTATTCTGCACACAGGAATGCCCAATATATCTGCTGTTATTTGGCATATTTCCTTGCTTTGTGAGCCCCCACCGGAAACAAAAGCCTTTGTAATTTTTTTCTTGGTGCAGTGTTCTATTTTTTCTATCCCTTCAAGCAGTCCATAATTTATTCCCTCAATGATTGCACGATAAATATGTACCCTTGTATGTACATCTGAAAATCCAATGATACTGCCCCTTGCATCTTTCATCTTGATACCAGGCGTCCAATAGGGTTGTAACATTAAGCCCTCACTTCCACATGGAATTTCTCTAAGACTTTCATTTAAAACCTCTTCTGGAGATATATTGCGTTTTTCTGCCTCTAATATTTCATGGTGAGCAAATTCTTTTTTAAACCAACTTATCAGCCAATATCCTCGAAACACTTCATACTCCGGATTGTATTTTCCCTTGATTGCAGCGGGGTATGGGGGAATAAATTTTAACGGCTCGATATATTTGTCGGTGGTGATTTGAACCGTTGCAGTTGTTCCAAAACTCAAACTGGCTGTGGTTTCGTCCAAACAGCCTGTGGCCAAAGTTTCAGCGCCCTTGTCAGATGCACCAGCGATAACCTTAATGCCTTCTGATAGTCCCATATCTTGACTGCATTTTTTGGTGATATGTCCGAGTATTTCGCCTACAGGGATAAGCTTGGCAAGCATTCTTTCCTCCACACCAAACTGGCGGTACGCAATATTCTTTAAGTTGGTTGGGTAGCCAAAGGTTTTTGCACTAAACGGCAAATGTCCAATCATATTTCCAATACTGTCCTTCATTTCTCCAGTAAGACTATAATTCAAATAGCCCGAAAGAAGTAAAAACTTATGAGTTTTCTTCCAAAGTTCAGGCTCGTGTTCTTTGATCCAATATGCCTTGCTTTTTTGCATAACCTGCTCAGATATCTTGTCCATTCCAACTAATCTGTACGCAGAGATTTCAGTAATACTAAAGTAATCTCTTAGTTTGAAAGATGCCGTACGTTGATCTATCCAGAGGATTGCTGGGCGTAATGGATTACCATTTTCGTCTACAATAATGATAGTGTCCCTTTGTGTAGTTACAACAACTCCAGCTATTCTATCAAATAAATCTTGATAGTTGCGTTTTAGCATAGCACAAGCCTTGCAAAGAGCATCATAATAGACCGACGGGTCTTGCTCTGCATACCCCGGCTTACGGCTGTAGTATGGAACAAATGATACCTTTGCACTTGCTCGTATTTCACCTTTTTTGTCAAATAAAATTGTTCGTAGGCTCTGCGTTCCACAGTCAATCGAAAGTACAAGCTCCATGGATCTGTCCTCCTTGATGTCGAATAAAATTAATACTCGAGTGTCATATCCGTACAAGACACAACAGAAATTCCTAGGAAGTCTTTGAGCACTACATCACCGCATTTCACATTCTCTTTCACGGTAATTTTATTTAACTTGGCAACCAAGTTAAATAGCTCAGATTTAGAAATTTCTCCATTTGTCTTAACAGGAAGATATGGTAAACTTTTGCTTGTTGTACGCACCGTTGTGGTAAAACTCCTAGTTGGGTTTGTAATCTCATTTTGAGCAAAAACAATACCTCTTTTACACTGATTTCCAACAAAAGTTTGCACACCATTTTTTTCCTCTACTGTTATTCTACAACTATTAGGACATATAATGCAAGTAACAGTTTCACTCATCCTAGTACCTCCATATCAAATTCCAACTCACCCTTATCAAAGGACAATTTGATGCATTCCATTTCAGATGGTATTAGATGGGCATACCTCTTTTGAAATAGTGCCTTGCCGTTTTGTTTGACGGTTACAACTGCATTTTTAACAGTGACATGACTACGGAAATAGAACTCTGCGTTACCACCATCTTTCACTCTTTGGGGCAACACATAGAGGAATTTCCCCTTAGGATAAATCACCTCATTCGTTCCCTGCTTTTGGTGGCTATACTTAGCAGCATTCTCCCCTGCAATGGCTCCACTTTGAGAAACATAATCGACCAAATCATTTACGTGTAATGCATTCCCACAACTAAAAACCCCTGCAACCGAAGTCATTAGTGTTTCATCTACGATTGCGCCTTTTGTTGCATTGTCTATTTTTATATTCAGATTTTCAGCAAGTTCATTCTCCGGAATAAGTCCCACTGAAAGAATGACTGCATCACATTCTAACATCTCTTCAGTTCCCACAATAGGAGCAAAGTTTGCGTCAACACTTGCAATTTCAACTCCACGAACCCTGTCTTTGCCGATTACTCTTGTAACAGTCTTTGAAAGATGAAGTGGAATATGAAAGTCATCTAAACATTGCACAACATTCCTAGTAAGTCCAGATGGATCTGCCTTTACTTCATAAACGCCCAAAACTTCTGCACCCTCTAAGGTTAGTCGCCTTGCCATGATAAGCCCAATATCTCCAGAACCTAAAATGATGCACTTTTTGGTGGGCATAGCGCCTAGAATATTGACAAAGTATTGTGCTGTACCTGCTGAATAAATTCCTGCTGGTCGGTCGCCATGAATAAAAACTTGCCTTGAAGTTCTTTCCCTGCAACCGCAAGCTATAACAAGGGTTTTTGTGGTTACCCTTATCATTCCCTCACTACTTTGGAGGATTAGCGCAACCCCATCCTCAATCTTTTGAGCAGAATTTACAAATGTCGACAACTTGTAGTCGATATTACGTTTTAAAAATAGTTGTATATAGCGGTTTGCATATTCTGGACCTGTAAGTCTTTCTCCAAAATTAAGTAAGCCAAATCCATCATGGATACATTGTTTAAGGATACCACCAAACCTTGCTTCACGCTCAATCAAAAGGGTTTTAGCAGAGTTGTCTGCTGCTGCAATTGCAGCACTAAGTCCAGCGGGACCGCCACCTAGAACAACTACAGAATAATCAAACATTAGCGTCTTCCCCCTTTTTCGTCGTTCCCACAAGAATTTTTGAGCCTTCTCCTTTTTTAGTGACATCAATCAGTTCGCATCCTGCTTTTTTGGCAATCATTTGTGCCACAATTGGTGAGCAAAACCCACCTTGACATCTTCCCATTCCGGGACGAACACGACGTTTTATGCCATCTAATGTGTATATTGGTATTTGCGAGTTCAATGCGTCTATGATTTCACCCTTGCTTATTTCCTCGCATCTGCATACAATGATTCCATAGTCAGGGTTTTTCTTAATTACTGCTTGTTTTTGTTCAAAGCTCATTCCATTGATTTTTATAAGATTATTTCGTGGATTATAGTCCACATTTTCTTTCACCTTGCCATATTTAGATAAAATAGAAACGGCAATGCCTGCCACATCTTGGGCAATGGCTGGTGCAGATGCAAGTCCAGGGGACTGAATACCCGCAGCATAGACAAGATTTTTTACTGTTTCTGATGCTTCAACGATAAAGTTCTCTTCATAGGTTGGTGCTCTTACACCACTAAAGTAGGTAATCACATCGACTGTTAAAAGTCCTTTTATGATAGGCAGCTGCTTTTTGAGAATTTTGTCTATTCTATTCTTATCTGTGGAATAATCCTCCCTATCCATAACTTCAACGGCATTTGGACCAACCAACACATTATCGTCAATCGTGTGAACAAGTCCCCCTCCTTTTGTGTCACCGCTTAACTCCTTTAGATTTAACACGCCCATTGCCGCAGTAAAAAGATTTGCTTTCTTTTT
>JBAQWI010000408.1:0-2889 GCA_049298835.1 Oscillospiraceae bacterium | reverse complement strand
CCAGTCTGATTTAGTTAAGCTAAGTGCAGATAATACCTCATCTTGTGTCATGCCCCAGTCAGTGTTTTCAAAAACAGGGTAGGTAGGCGTTTCTTTTTGGGCAATAGCAGCAACATCTGACGAGCTTGACTCCTCCAAATCAGGTAAAGTCCCACCCTCTGGGGTACGGTTAATTTTATTTGTGCATGATGATAGCAGTAAAACAACCAAAACAATAGCCATTAATTTTTTCATAATATAAATATAACTCCTTTAAATACTGTACACAATAATGTTTTTTTATTTGCTAGTGTTTACTAACAGATTTGCACTGTAAACAAAATGAAAAACAGGAACGGATAAAACTATTCCTGTTTTTCATATCTAATTTTCTATTCTGCAGCAAAAGCAACAAAAGCTTTGTAAGTAGCATGAACGTCAATCTTTGAAGTAACTTCAAAAGGTGCGTGCATTGAAAGAACAGGCACACCGATGTCGATAACATCGACATTTAAGTTTGCAACGTATTGCGCAACAGTTCCGCCTCCACCTTGGTCAACCTTGCCAAGTTCAGCAGTTTGCCAAATAACGTTATGTTTGTCTAACATTCTTTGTACTTCGCCAGTAAATTCAGCAGAAGCGTCAGAAGTGCCAGATTTTCCTCTTGAACCAGTATATTTGGTAACAACCACACCATAGTTGATGTAGCAAGTGTTTCTCTTTTCAGTTACCTCAGGGAAAGTAGGATCAAAAGCAGCATTTACGTCAGCAGATAGGCACTTTGAGTTGCTTAAAACTCGTCTGCCATCAACATTGTATGGTTTTGCCAAATCTGCAATAAAGTATTTCATGTAAGAAGAGTTTAGTCCTGTATTTCCGTCAGAGCCAACTTCCTCTTTGTCAGAAAGCACACAGATAATTGTGCGTTTAGGAGCAGTAGCCTCCATAGTTGCAGTCAGAGCAGTATAAGAACAAACTCTATCATCTTGTCCATAACCGCCGATTAAGCTACGGTCAAAACCAATGTCTTTGGCTTTGAATGCAGGAACAAGCTCAAGTTCAGCAGAAAGCAAGTCGCTTTCTTTGATGCCGTACTTATCGTTTAGCATTTTAATTATATTTAGTTTCACTTTTTCACTTGCATCGTCATCTCTAAAAGGATAAGAACCAATCAGAATGTTAAGCTCCTCGCCACGGATACCGTCGGCTAGTGTGCGTTTCATTTGGTCTTGTGCAAGGTGAGGAAGTAAGTCAGTGATACAAAAAACTGGATCAGTTTCGTCTTCGCCTAAAGTGATTGTAACGCTAGTTCCATCACCCTTTACGATAACGCCGTGAAGCGCAAGAGGAACAGCAGTCCATTGATACTTTTTGATACCACCATAGTAATGAGTTTTGAAGTATGCAATTTCACCCTCTTCATAAAGTGGGCGAGCTTTTAGGTCGATACGTGGAGCATCGATGTGAGATGCCATAATGTTAACACCTTTTTCGATGTCCTCAGTACCCATAACTGCAAAAATAACTGCTTTACCACGGTTGTTATAATAAATTTTGTCGCCAGCAAGATATTTTTTACCGTACTCGTATTCAGTAAAACCATGTTTTTTAGCGATGTCAATTGAAACAATTACTGCCTCACGCTCAGTTTTGGCATCATCAAGGAACTTCTTGTAGCCCTCGCAATAAACCTCAACTTCTTTGATTTCGCTGTCTGATAGGATTAGCCCACCATTTTTTCTGTTAATCAAAAGCTCATCTTGAAGTTTTTGACCTACGGATTTAGTTTTTTCCATTTCAATATTCCTCCCATTTTCTATTTATATAGTTTCTTATACATATTAAAGCTTTTCATAACCTTGTTGACATAATGCCTTGTGTCATTCACAGGAATTGTATCAAGGGTTACACCATTGCTTGAATACTCTTTGTTTTTAAGCCACTTTCCTGTGGCAGTTCTTCCAGCATGATATGCGGCAACAGCTGTTTCGTAACTATCAAATTCATGATAAAGGTAACTAATCAAAAATGCCCCATACCGAATATTATCTTCAGATTCATACATATCGTCATAAACTGTGTCGCTGTCATCAAGTTTAGTCTTAATCCAGTCGAATGTATCATTCATAATTTGGGTTAATCCTCTTGCCCCAACATTTGAGGTAACATCGGGATTGAAATCGCTCTCAGTTTTAATGATTGCATAGAGGATATCCTCATCAATGTTAAATTCTTTGGCATACTTTTCTATACTCTGTGAATATTTCTTTGGATATGCCGTCTTATAAAGCTTGTCTGCGCTATACTTTATACCGAAAATAGCAGCGATTATCAATATAATAAGCAACAGCAATACTCCAAGCTTTTTAGTTCGAATTGCCATTCGCACACTCCTCAATCTTCTTTACTATATCCGATAGTGCATCTAAAAACTCCTGTTTTTCTCCATCGTTTTGAACAATAAAATCTGAATGTTCTATAAAAAAACTTGCATCGTGTTGGGAGTTCAGCCTGTTTCTAGCACTGGCTTCATCGACCAAATCCCTTTTCATAATGCGAGGAATGGTCACCTCGTCCTTTGCAATGATAGACAAAACTTTATCGCAAAGATGATCAGCACCGCTCTCGAATAAAGTTGGAGCATCGACAACAATAATGGGGAAACTGGTTGAGAGTTCCTTTATGATAATGGAAACTTGCTTTAAAATATATGGATGAGTAATTTCATTGAGCCGAGTTAAACAAGCTTTATTAAAAAAAACAATCTTGCCCAAAGCCTTTCGGTTTAGGCTCTTATCTTCATTTAATATGCTGTTTGAAAATTCTAAAACAAGTTCATTCAAGCAAGGACTGCCAACGCCCGAAACCTCTCGTGCAACCTTGTCACAGTCGATAATTCCAAAACTACAT
>JBAQWI010000407.1:0-14921 GCA_049298835.1 Oscillospiraceae bacterium | reverse complement strand
GGATAGAGTAGCATCGAATGTATCTGGTGTGCAACTTACGATTATGCAGTTGTTATCGAGCAAATCTCTAGTTGTTTGAACCTGTGGCAAAATCAGCCTGCCTTTTGGGGCTTCGCTGTCTTGTGGCATAACAAGCATGACAACGTCACCAGTGTGGACAATATGCCCTGTTATGCTCGTCATATCGTAGTCGGCAGGAACGTGCCTAACAAGTTCTGACAATATTTGGTCAATACCGACCTTTTTCATCCCACTTACAATAAGTGGAGTTAGCTTAAATTCTGCATTTATTTTTTTAGATAGGGAAGATACATCAATCGTATCAGCTTTATTTATAATTGCAATAATTGGGGTGTTTTGCAGTTTGAGCTTTTCTATCCACACTTTTTCAATGGATAAATCAAGATCAGTAAACACCATAATTGCAATGTCGGTTTTTTTCAAAGCAATCTCAGTTTTTTCAATCCGAAGCTTGCCTAAATCACCAACATCATCAAATCCAGCAGTATCAATGAATACGCAAGCACCAATTCCTCTAACTTCCATTGCTTTGTAAACAGGGTCTGTGGTTGTTCCAGGGGTACTTGATACAAGCGCACTTTCTTGGTTTGTAATGGCGTTTATGAGGGTTGATTTACCACTGTTACGTTTGCCGTAAATACCAATATGAAGTCGGTTTGAATTTGGGGTAGAGTTTAAACTCAATATGCTCACCTCGTATCTAATTTGTTAAAATCTGAAGTCACGTTTGCCTTCATCTAAGCTGTGTAGATTTTCTATTACAATTTCTTTAACCTTAGGGCTTGGAATAAGTTCAATTTCTGATTGTATCTTTTCAAGAGCTAGCTTTGCAGTATCCGCGCTCGCATAGTCCTCCGCATATTCTTTTAGCGTCATAAGGGCATTTGCCTGACAGACATTTGCAATTTGCCCACTCTTTACAAGTCTCATAAATCTGTCGCCTGTTCTGCCTTCACGATAACAAGCAGTGCAAAAACTAGGAATATATCCAAGTGCTAAAAGCCAGTTTACAACTTCGTCAAGAGTTCTGTTATCACTTACCTCGAATTGAGCAGAATTGTCTTCGATTTTTTCTTTTTCGGCATATCCACCAACACTTGTGCGAGAACCACCACTCACTTGGGAAACACCAAAGCGAATTACTTTTTCACGAGTTTTCTCAGATTCTCTTGTTGAAACGATAATACCTGTGTATGGAACAGCAATACGCAGAATTGCAACAATTTTTTGGAACAATTCATCTGAAATTGCATTTGAAAATTCATTAACGTTAATATCATCAGCATCACAAATACGAGGAACACTTAGCGTATGTGGACCAACTCCGTTGGCTGCTTCAAGATGCTCTGCGTGCATTAAAAGTCCAATAAAATCATATTTGTAAAGGTTTAGTCCGAATAAAACGCCTATTCCGACATCCTCAATGCCACCAGCCATAGCCCTGTCCATAGCCTCTGTATGATAGGCGTAGTTGTGCTTTGGTCCAGTTGGATGTAGTTGCTCATAGGTCTCTTTGTGGTATGTTTCCTGAAAAAGTATATAGGTACCAATGCCAGCCTCTTTTAGCCTACGGTAATTTTCTACTGTAGTAGCCGCAATGTTGACATTTACACGCCTAATGTCACCGTTTTTATGTTTGATGGAATAGATAGTTTTTATACTTTCCAAAACATACTCAATTGGGCAATTTTCAGGATCTTCACCAGTTTCAAGAGCAAGACGCTTGTGTCCCATATCCTGTAGTGCCATAACTTCAAGTTTAATTTCTTCTTGTGTCAATTTTTTTCTAGCAATATGCTTATTTTTATGGTGATAAGGACAATATACACAGCCGTTCACACAGTAATTTGATAGATAAAGTGGAGCAAACATAACAATACGATTGCCATAAAAACGCTTCTTCAAGGTTTCAGCAAGACTAAAAATTCTTTCCTTGATATATTCAAGGTCACTCTCTAAAAGTATAGCAGCTTCTTTGTAGCTTAGACCTTTGGCATCTTTTGCTTTATATAAAATAGCATCAATCAGCTCAACATTGTTGGCATTTTCTTTTGCATATTCGAGTGTCTTTTTAATTTCCTCGTCATTGATAAATTCTGTTGCGACCATAGATTTGTTATTATACATAGTGTATCTCCTTTTAATCTGGGATTTTACCCATTTCATAAATAAGCTTTTCAACTGCATCACGTCCAGCTTGAATATCTAAATCAGCAAGAGTTGATGGATAAATTTCGTATAATCGTTTATAACAGTTAGGAGTTATTTTTTGCATAATTATATTTGCACCACAGCAAAAAACTTTGTTTCGTTGAGAACGATCAACGACTCCAAGAGAGGTAGTGGCAGGTATGTGGCATTTGGGTAAAAGAATGCGAGCTAGTGCAACTGCCCTAAGGGTAAGCTCAGTGCTCCCACTTGGCAAGTCGTGCAACTCGGTATCTGGGTGAGATATAAATGGTCCAATTCCAGCCATATCACAACCTATTTCATTTAGCAAAAGTAAATCTTTAGCAATCGTTTCGGTTGTCTGATTGGGCAGACCTATCATAAATCCACTACCAGTTTCATAGCCTAAGCTCTTGAGCGTTTTAAGACAGTGCACGCGTTGCTCAAGGGTGCTAAAAGGGTGAAGTGAGCTATAGATATCACTATCAGCGGTCTCGTGCTTTAGGAGGTATCTATCAGCACCACATTCTTTTAAGTAGGCATAGTCGCCGTCTGCAAGTTCTCCACAACTAACTGTGATTGCTATTCCTGTTTTTTTTATTTGACGAACAATATCGCCTAAGATTTCTTTGGTAAAAAAGCTGTCCTCGCCAGATTGCAAAACAATAGTTTTATAACCAACACGATGTGCCTCTTTTACAGCTTCAATAATCTCGTTTGGAGTCATACGAAAACGCTTGACATTCTTATTTAAAACGTTAAGTCCGCAATAACGACATCTCTTTTTGCAGTAGTTGGAAAATTCAAGTATTGCACGAATTTTAATTTCATCGCCGACATTTTTTTTGCGAACATCGTCAGCGTAAGCATAAATATCCTCAAAGCTGTCACGATTTAAAAGCTCAGACAGCTCGAATACAGTAGGGGGATTGTTTGTAAAACCGTTAAACATATTCTAACACCACCAATTTAATATACAATTAAGTATATCACAAAATATATGATTTTTCAATGATATATACTTAAAAATTGCGTTTTTATAGAAAACAAACAATATAGTTAAAAACTTTTATTTTATAGTTACAAAATTAAAGTTTATATGGTATAATAGTAGAAAACTGTGACTTAAGGGAAGGATAGGTTTATGGTAGAAAAGATAGTACAATTTCAAAACATTGAATACATTGTTGCGATTTTTGGAAACTATGATGAAAATGTTGAATTGCTTGAAAAAGAGTTTAATGTAAAAATCACAAATCGCGATGAAAATATTAAGATATCTGGTGAACCAGATGCGGTAACAATGACAGCTAGGGCGATTGACGCGTTAATAGATATGGTAAAAGGCTGCGAAAATATAACGGATCAATCAATTAGATATATAATATCATTGGTAAAAGAAAATATAATTTTTAAAGCAAAAGTCTTATCTGGCGATTGCGTTTGCATTACCGCGGGAGGTAAGCCAATTAGGGCAAAAACTTTAGGGCAAAAGCAATATCTTGACGCTATCAAAAATAACACAATTACACTTGGTGTTGGACCTGCTGGAACAGGAAAGACTTATCTTGCGGTTGCAATGGCTGTAAGGGCTTTTCGTGCACAGGAAATTAGCAGGATTATTCTTACACGTCCAGCTGTTGAGGCTGGCGAAAAGTTAGGATTTCTCCCTGGAGATTTGCAGTCAAAGGTGGACCCATATTTACGGCCACTTTATGATGCATTGTTTGATATGTTTGGGGCAGAGGCGTTTACTCGCCAACTTGAGCGTGGAATTATTGAGGTTGCACCTCTTGCATATATGCGTGGTAGGACACTTGATGATAGCTTTATTATTCTTGACGAGGCGCAAAACACTACTCGTGAGCAGATGAAGATGTTTTTGACACGTCTTGGCGCAAACGCTAAGGCTGTAATTACAGGTGATATCACACAGATTGATATACCAGATCCTAGAAAGTCTGGTCTTATTGATGCGGTTAAAATATTAAAAGATGTAGAGGATATTGAAACTGTATTTTTGAATGAAAAAGATGTAGTTAGAAATAGAATTGTACAAGAAATAGTTAAAGCGTACTCAAAATTTGAATCGGAGGTTTATGAAGATAACCATGGACAAAGTAAAAGTATTAATTAGTAATAAACAAAAGAATGTGAAAATTCCAACAGGCATTAGAATGTTAATTAGACGTTGCTGTCATGCTGTATTAGTATATGAAAATTTTCAGGCAAATGCAGAAATAAGCGTTTCTTTCATAACAAATAATGAAATTAAATTGCTAAATGAGCAATATAGGAATAAATCAGTGGAAACTGATGTATTATCATTTCCTTTGGGAGAAAATAATATTTATGATAAAAATGAGGAAACTGGTTCACTCATGCTTGGAGACATTGTTATTTCTGCTGAAAAGGCATTTGAGCAAGCTTCACTTTATGGGCACACAATTCAACGTGAAATTGGATTTTTAACAGTTCATTCCATGTTTCATCTTTTAGGCTATGACCACGAAAATGGTGGCCTAGAGGCTAGAATTATGCGTGAAAAAGAAGAAGCAGTACTAAATAAACTTGGAATTAACCGTAGCACTAGCTATGTTGTTTAAGTTTCATTTAAATTTACGACGAAAGGTGGTCGTATGCATTGAAGCTGTCCATTCATTTCGACTTTGATGCCGAGTGTCTGCAGTATCGTGCTACTTATGTTTATACAAAAAAGCGATGTACAAAACCTTGCTAAAAGTTTCAGTTATGCCTTTAAAGGAATCACATATTGCATTAAAAATGAGAGAAATATGCGAATTCACTTTTGTATGACTATACTTGTAGCTGTATTTTCATATTTTTATAAGACGACCAGCAGTGAGTTTGTAATTTTGACAATATGTATTGGTTTTGTAATCTCTAGTGAGATGGTGAATACTGCAATTGAAACTCTTGTGAATTTGGAGTCGCCGTGCTATAACAGTCTTGCAAAGATTGCCAAAGATGTTGCAGCAGGTGCTGTTGCAATTTCGGCTATTGTTGCGTTAGTTGCTGGATGTGTCATATTTATGAAACCTAACAGACTACTGAATGCACTTACTATTATTGCTTTAAACCCAATATATATTGCAATATTTGTGGTGTTAATAGTTGCAAGCATTCTATTCATATTTAATGGACCTCGTCTTTACGGCGAAAAAACCACAAGAGTGTACGATATAAAAACAAAGCGAAAATAGTTTGAGTAATATTACAGGGAAAGTAGGTGTGCGAGCATAAAATGTTTTGTTCATGGCGTGTTTGTTCGCGGTATGGGTGGAGCATCATGCTCCTAACAATGATAAATCAAAACACGAAGTCGGCTTTTATTTCAATTGTTGGCAAGCCAAATGTAGGAAAGTCATCTTTAATAAACAAGCTTTTAGGTGAAAAAATTGCCATCGTTACAAACAAACCACAAACCACAAGAACTCGTATCACAGGTGTTTTAACAAAAGGCTTGACACAATTTGTATTTATAGATACCCCTGGTTTCCATAAGCCAAAAACAAAACTTTCAAATAGCATGATTAAAGCAGTTACTACCTCTATCAAAGATGTAGATGCTGTAATGATGCTTGTTGAGCCTACTGGTAAACTTACCGAGGCAGAGGTAAATCTAATTGGAAGTATCAAAAAAGAGGGAAATCCAAGCATATTAATAATTAATAAAATTGATTTGATAGCAAATAAAGAAGTACTGATTAAACGCATCAACGATATCAGTACAATCCACCAATTTGATGTTATTATTCCTATCAGCGTTTTAAATAATGATGGCATTGATTTAGTGTTTAATGAACTTGATAAATATGCTGCTGAGGGTGTACATTTTTTTCCAGACGATACCTTAACTGACCAACCTGAAAGGGTACTTGTAGCAGAAATTATTAGGGAAAAAATTCTATTAAATCTGCATCAGGAGATTCCACATGGCACAGCTGTTGTAATTGAAAAAATGCGTGAGCGTGATGATAAAGAGCTGATTGATATTGATGCTATGATATATTGCGAGAAAACAAGCCATAAGGGAATGATTATTGGTAAAAATGGAGCGGTTTTAAAACGTATTGCTTCATCAGCAAGACTAGAAATTGAGGAATTTCTTGGAGTGAAAATCAATCTTCAATGTTGGATAAAAGTCCGTGATGACTGGCGTAACAAGGAAGGTATGATTAGAAACTTTGGACTTTCTGAGAAATAAAAATTCCCATAGAAATACTTACCACTCATATTCTTTACATCCATGTAAACCATAGTATTATCAGAATAATTAACTACTATGGAGGATTAATATGGACGAGAATAACGCATGGAATAACTTTCAACAAAGCGGGAAAATTTCCGATTATTTAAAATATACACAATCTAAACCAGAACAAACAACTGTATCAAAGGTAGGGGCAGATGCAACTCAAGACACAGGGAATTATCCTCAGACAACGTAATATTGGCGAAAATGACAGGATTTTGACTATTCTAACATCCGATTTCGGACTCATAGAAGCAACCGCAAGGAGTGTTAAATCCACAAGAAGTGCACTCTCTGCGGCGTGTCAAATTTTGTCGTATTCGGATATTTGTCTATACAAAGGCAAGGGGAATTATATTATTAATTCGGCGGAGACTATAAATTCATTTTATAGCCTTCGTCTTGACATTGTTAAAATTGCGTTGGCTGGCTATTTTTGCGAGCTTACAACCTATCTTTCCCCCTCAATTGACAATGCCAACGATTACATAAAGCTGATGCTGAATAGTCTGTATTTGTTACAAGAGAATAAAAAGCCAGAGGATATTCTAAAGTCAATTTTTGAGCTTCGAGCGCTTTCAATTGCAGGATTTATGCCTGATTTAGTATGCTGTACGGAATGTGGTGAGTTTGAAAAGGAACTGATGTATTTTTTACCGCTTGAAGGGTTGCTTGTCTGTGAGGACTGCTTTGAAAATTCAGGATATAACAGAGATACCGCTATAAAGTTCAAGGTGTTTCCGCCTGTTCTTTCTGCTTTGAGACATATCATTTTTTCCCCACCAGACAAAATATTTTCATTTAAACTTATAGGCGATTCCTTGGCACAACTTTGCTTTATTACCGAAAATTATACCCTGTTACATACCGAAGGTAAATTTAACTCACTTGAAATGTACAAATCACTTAAATTATAACATTTTCAGAATTTATAATAATGATAGCAAATCCATTTATATTCACTATCAAATGAAATTGCTATATAACGAAAGGTGGCGAAGTGGGCATTTAAGGGCTTTCAGTTATATTGTGAAGTATACAATATAGGTGGAGCGTCATGCCCCAGTAATGATTTCAAAAAAATATTGCCGCATACTAGAACTTGATAAAATTCTTGAAGAACTTTCAAGCTATACCTGTTGCGAATACGCAAAAGAAAAAGTATTAGAGATTAAACCTAGCACAAAGCTGTCAATCGTTAAAGATGAAACAGCAAAAACCAGTGATGCATTTTATCTCTCGTCACATTATGGGACACCATCTTTTTCTAAGATGGAAAACCCAACAGCAAGTTTAAAACTAGCCTCAGTTTGCGGAGTTTTATCTCCCCGTGCACTGATAAATATTGGAAATGTATTAAGACAAGTACGATCACTAAGTGATTGGTTTTCTCAATGTAAAAATTCTCAAACATCCCTAAAGCAAATATTTGAAAATCTATCTCCAAACAGAGAACTTGAAAAAAGAATCTCTGCTGTATTCATTTCCGAAGAGGAGATTGACGATTACGCAAGCGATGAGCTTGCAAATATCCGAAGGAAAATCAAACAGCTTGGTGCGAAAATTCGTGAGGATTTGGACAAAATGCTTCGCTCGTCTACATACCAAAAAGCATTGCAAGAAAACATAATAACAATGCGTGACGGTCGATATGTTCTACCAGTCAAAGCTGAATACAAGTCTGTGGTAAGTGGGCTTGTCCATGATACATCTTCAAGTGGAGCAACATTGTTCATTGAGCCGATGCCAGTGGTTGAGGCAAACAATGATATTCGTGTTTTAAAAGCAAAGGAAAAGGTGGAAATTGAACGCATTTTAGCAGAACTTTCTGCAATGTGTGGCGATATCTCTGAAACAATCTCATTTAATTTTGAGCTTGCAATATCTTTGAATATTTACTTTGCAAAATCAAGCCTTGCTTCAAAAATGAATGCAATGCTACCAAACATTACAGACAACGGCAAAATCAAACTGAACAAGGCACGTCATCCATTAATTTCAAAGGATCATGTTGTTCCAATCAGTTTAGAACTTGGCTATGACTATACGTCACTCGTTATCACAGGGCCAAATACAGGTGGAAAAACTGTTTCGCTTAAAACGATTGGTCTGCTGACGCTGATGACGATGTGTGGACTGCTAATCCCTGTTTCTGATGATAGTACAATTTCTATTTTCAATCAAATTTTAGTCGACATGGGTGATGAACAGAGCATTGCGCAAAACCTATCAACGTTTTCAGCGCATATGACAAATATTGTATCAATTTTATCTATTGCCGATGATAAATCGCTGGTTTTAGTTGATGAGTTAGGTTCTGGAACTGATCCAGTTGAGGGTGCTGCAATTGCTACAGCAATACTAGAACAGCTCCGATCAAGAAGAACAATTGTTGCAGCCACCACTCATTATGCAGAACTGAAAATCTATGCACTTCAAACCCCACAGGTTATGAATGCCTCCTGCGAGTTCGACGTAAAGACGTTAAGACCGACATATAGACTATTAATTGGCACACCAGGTCGTTCAAACGCATTTGAAATTTCAAGAAAACTTGGTTTGTCTGATGAAATACTTGAAACTGCTGGAAAATTAATTGCAAATGACAAGAAAAACTTTGAGGATGTCATTGACGGACTTGAAAGCTCAAGACAGGATTTTGAAGAAAAATCAATCAGTTTAAGTAAAGAAACTACAGAGTTAAAACGCCTTAAAGAAGAGTTGAGAAACTCAAATTTAGATGCAATTAATGAAAAAGAGAGAATTATTGATAAGGCACGACTAGAAGCACAACGCATCGTAGAAAATGTAAAACTTGATAGTCAGTTGCTGATGGATGAACTTGATAAAATTAGAAAGCAAAAGGATCAAGAGGCTTTTTCGCAGATGGCATCAGCTGCAAAATCCCAGCTTAGAGGAAAAATTGACAAACTACACGACAAAGCAAACCCTGTTGTCGAGCGTAATAACGAGGATTATGTTTTGCCTCGTAAGCTTAAAATTGGTGATAGTGTTCTGATTGTCGATATTGATAAGACTGGTTATGTCATTGAAGAGCCAAGAAAAAATAGTGTCTTGGTTCAGGCTGGTATCATAAAATCTAGGGTAGATATTGGAAATATTAGACTTGTTGAAGCCAAGAAAACACAGGTAAAAGGGTCTACAACAAGACGGGTTACTTCAAATAAAGTTGCAACAGTAAGTATGGAACTCGATCTTCGTGGAATGATGGTTGAAGAGGCATTGATGGAAGTTGATATGTTTTTGAATAACTCAATTCTTGCAAATGTTTCGCAAATAATGATTATTCACGGAAAGGGAACAGGTGCACTTCGTGCCGCTGTTCATACCTACCTAAAGCAGTCAAATCACATTAAGACTTACAGACTAGGAGTCTTTGGCGAGGGTGAGGCTGGTGTTACCATAGCGGAGATAAAATAGTATTATTAAAAGCACACGATACAAAAAGTATCCTGTGCTTTTTTCGTTGTAGTACTTTAGATATTAAAATACTATTTTGGCTAAACTACACGTAAATCTATTGCGTGATTTTTTATAATATCAATCCATTGCTTGGTTATTCCAGAATCAGTAATTAACACATCAATTACGTCTAAATCTGCAAAATATCCTGGGTTAATCTTTCCAAATTTACTTGAATCAACAATTAAAATTTTCGTAAGTGCCGACGAGATACACTCGCGTTTGGTAGCCACCTCATACATATTTGAGCAGGTTATGCCGAGTTCATCGCTGACTCCTGAAGCAGTCAAAAACAGTTTGGTAGCTCTCACATTTTTAATCATTTCCAAACTCTCGTTGCTTTCAAACATTTGTGTGTTTGAGTGGAAATAGCCACCACCTAAGAGCAACCTTTGGACATTTTTCTTTACGATTCTATTCAGCGTATTGACTGTAAAACAAATTACGGTAATAGGCGAGAATTGGACAATGTGGTTTGCTAGTCTTTGGGCAGTTGTTCCAACGTCGATAATTACAGTATCACCTGGCTCAATCATAGACGCCGCCGCCCTTCCTATGCGGTCCTTTTCTTTTTCCATAAATTTATCTTCTTTTGACAGAAGATATTTTTCATCTTCTGGTTCAGGGTTAAAAATTGCAGCGCCATGCACAAGTTTGATTAAATTATCATTGTTTAAACTTTCAAGGTCGCGTCGTATTGTCATTTCTGATACACAAAGGTTCTCAGATAAATTTTTAACTGATGCACCATTATTTATTCTTAATATGTCAATAATATTATTTAGACGACTTTGTTTGTTATTCATGAATTTATGCCCCTTTGCAATTTTACAATTATTTTTATTGTTATTATAACACAGTTTTTATATTTTTCAAACAAATTTCTAAAATTTGTAAATTTTACAACATAACTTGCAAATTATTATGTAAAAATATATAAATTATTCCAAAAACTTGTTGACATTCTAACGTTAAATTGTTAGAATAAGCACAAATACAAATGGAGGTAATTATGGAAATTAAATCAATATTATCTATTGTAGATCATACTTTGCTTTTACAGACCGCAACATGGGAAGAAATCAAGGTTATTTGTGATGATGGTATGAAATACCAAACTGCGTCAGTATGTATTGCACCGTATTTTGTTAAAAAAGCCAGTTTATACTGCGGCGAGAAGCTGAAAATTTGTACAGTAATCGGTTTCCCAAACGGATACAATACGACTGCTGTTAAGGTATTTGAAACAAAAGATGCTATTCAAAATGGTGCGTCTGAAATTGATATGGTGGCAAATCTAGGACTTATACGTGCAGGATTATGGAACGAAGTGATAGAAGATATCAAAGAAGTTAAAAAAGCTTGCGGTGATAAGATTTTAAAAGTAATTATTGAAACTTGCCTACTAACAGATGCTGAAAAAGCCCAAATGTGCAAATGCGTCACAGAGGCAGGTGCAGATTTTATTAAAACATCAACGGGTTTTAGCACGGGTGGGGCAACGGTTAAAGATATTCAACTTTTTGCAAGCCATGTTGGGGCAGGCGTTAAAATTAAGGCTGCCGGTGGCATAAAAAGCCTGGATGACGCTATGAATTTCATGGAAAATGGTGCATCAAGACTAGGAACAAGCTCTGTTGTTAAAATTGTTAAGGGCGGAGAAATAAGCGGATACTAATTGAAATTTTTTGGTAAACAGCCACTAGTTATATTTAAGCGACAAGTATAATTAGTACTATGCAGTCAGCTTATAATTAATTTATTCTGTCGCTAAGAAATTGGAGTTTAACGTGAAAAATAGAGTTGTATTAATTGTAATAGATTCATGCGGTATGGGCGCACTACCAGATGCAAAAAACTATGGAGATATAGGTGCGGATACTTTAGGGAATATTGATAAAGCAACTGGCGGTTTGGTTCTTCCAAACCTACACAAAATGGGGCTTTATAATTTAAAACCTATGCAGGGTATGGAGAAAAATCCAAACCCAATTGGGTGTTATACCAAATCAAATGAAGTGTCCAATGGAAAAGATACCCTCACTGGGCATTGGGAAATGGTAGGAATTCACACTGTGACTCCTTTCAAAACATTTACTGAGAATGGATTTCCTAAAGAATTAATTGATGAGCTTGAAGCAAAAACAGGTCATCAATTCATTGGAAATTATTCATCTTCAGGCACAGAAATTTTAGATGAGCTAGGTGCAAAACACGCACAAACCAAAGCTTTAATTCTTTATACCTCAGCAGATAGTGTTTTGCAAATTGCAGCCAACGAAGATATTATTCCACTTGAAGAGTTGTATCGAGTTTGTGAAATAGCAAGAGAAATTACACTAAAAGATGAATATAAAGTTGGCAGAATTATCGCAAGACCATTCTTAGGGCAAGGGCCTTATCAAAGAACAACAAATCGGCATGATTATGCACTTAATCCACCTTGTAGGACAATATTAGATGCGTTAAAAGATAACGGTTTAGATGTTGTGTCCGTGGGTAAGATAAACGATATTTTCTCAGGAAATGGTATCACAGAAACTATCAAGACAAAGAGTAATGCAATCGGAATGACTGAAACCATTGCCCTTGAAAAAAACAATAAGCACAAAGGTTTAATTTTTGTGAATTTGGTCGACTTTGACAGCATATATGGACATAGACGTGACCCAGAAGGTTACAAAAAATGCCTTCAAGAATTTGATTTTCAACTTGGTGAACTATTAAAGGTCTTAGATGAAGACACGCTATTAATTGTCACAGCAGACCACGGAAATGATCCAACAATGCATGGATCTGATCATACAAGAGAATGGGTTCCAGTTTTGATTTATAATCAAAATATGAAAAACCCACAACCATTAACCCGTTTGGAAAGTATGGCAGACATCGGAATGTCAATTTTAGATAACTTTAATATTGATCAATCTGAATTTACAATAGGAAAAAGTTTTATCAATTTATTAGATTAGAAGTTTAATAAATGCAGATATATTAAAAAGGAGAATTTTATGAGTATCCCAACACCACACATTTCCGCTAAAGAAGGCGAAATTGCAAAAACTGTCCTTATGCCAGGAGATCCATTACGAGCAAAATTTATCGCAGAAACATTTCTAACTGATGTAACCATGTATAACGAGGTTCGTGGTATGTATGGTTACACTGGCTACTATAAAGGAAGAAAAATATCAGTGCAGGGAAGCGGTATGGGTATGCCGTCAATGGGTATCTATTCCTACGAATTATTCAATTTTTATGATGTTGATAATATTATTAGAATTGGCACAGCAGGCTCATTGTGTGAATCTGTTAAAATACGTGATGTTATTATTGGAATGGGTGCTTGCACCAACTCTAATTATGCTGATCAATATAATTTCCCAGGAATTTATGCACCAATTGCAAGCTATGAACTGTTAGCAAAAACCGTTGAAATTGCAAAAAGTCAAGGTGTAGAAGTTAAAGTGGGCAATATTTTATCATCAGATGTATTTTATGGTGAGAACCCTGATATTAGTATGTGGAATAAAATGGGAGTTATGGCGGTTGAAATGGAAGCGGCTGCACTTTACATGAATGCAGCACGTGCCGGTAAAAATGCACTTTGCATTTTAACAATATCCGACGAAATTCTCACAGGAAAAGCAACAACAGCACAAGAACGTCAAACGACATTTACACAAATGATGGAAATTGCATTAGAGTTAGCTGAATAAAGGTGGATAATATGATAAAAACACTGATTGAAAAAGCGCTAGAAGCACAGAAAAATGCATATTCTCCATATTCCGATTTTTGCGTTGGGGCAGCACTTCTTTCAAAAGACGGACAAATCTTTACTGGGTGCAATATTGAATCTGTATCGTTTACACCCACAATATGCGCTGAACGTACTGCGATTTCCAAAGCAGTGTCAGAAAATGTAAGAAGTTTTACAATGATTGCAATTGTAGGGAAAAAAAGAAATGCACCACAAGAAGAAATTAACTACGTAGCCCCTTGTGGTGTATGCAGACAAATGTTAGTTGAGTTTTGTCAAAAAGACTTTAAGGTTATTTTAGCAAAAACAGCGGATGATTATAAAGTATATACCTTAGAGGAATTGTTACCTTATTCTTTTAGCCCTTTGGAGCTTTTAGATAATAAATAAAAATGAGGAGAGTTAAGATGAAAAAACTACTATCTTTAGCACTAGCGTTAGCCATTTGTGCGACTGCTTTTGTGGGTTGTGCTCCAGGTGGATCAAGTAATTCGGGCGCAGAGTTGGCAATGATCACCGATATTGGAACAATCGACGACAAATCATTTAACCAAGGAACTTGGGAAGGCGTGAAAAAATACGCAGATGAATTTAAAGTAACAAACAAATATTACAAACCAATTGAAAAAACAACAGATGCTTACATTGCTTCCATTGACCTTGCTGTAAAAAATGGTGCAAAAGTGGTTGTATGCCCAGGATTTTTATTTGAGCAAGCAGTGTTTAAAGCACAAACAACTCATCCAGACGTGAAATTTATCATTCTTGATGGTGTTCCACATAGCGGTGATTATGTTCCTGTAATTGCTAACAATACTTATTCTATCTTCTATGCTGAGCAACAATCTGGCTTCTTAGCTGGATATGCAGCAGTAAAAGAAGGATATACTAAGTTAGGATTTATGGGTGGAGTTGCTGTTCCTCCAGTAATTCGTTTTGGATATGGATTTATTCAAGGTGCAGATTATGCAGCAGCAGAGCTAGGACTTGCAAAAGATGCATTGGAAATCAAGTATACTTATGTTGGAAACTTTGATGCTAGTCCTGAAAACCAAACAATCGCTTCTTCTTGGTATAGCCAAGGCACAGAGTTGATTTTTGGCTGTGGCGGAGGTGTTGGAAATTCAGTTATGGCAGCAGCTGAGTCTGCTAAAGCAAAAGTAATCGGCGTTGACGTTGACCAATCAGCAGAATCAGACACCGTTATTA
>JBAQWI010000406.1:0-2186 GCA_049298835.1 Oscillospiraceae bacterium | reverse complement strand
CATTTACACACTGACAATTCTAAAGAATTAAAGAAATTAGCCGTCGCAACCCAAAAGGAAATTGATACGTTGCTTGATAACTTCAAAACAAACTACACTACAAAAGCAAATGAAACTATTTACGAGCTAATGGTAATCAGTTTGCAAGCTGAGATCCAAAATTTATTATTCACTTTGAGTTTCAATAACCTTGACACTTCTAAAAAATTATTAACAATAATATTTGATAAATATCTTGCGATTGCAAGTAATGGTAATCGTAGTATATTACCAACAATCACTAGATTCCTTACTCAACTGCAACCACTTTATTCAGAATTGTTAACGATTGAATACAAACACTACATTTACAAGCAACAAGAAAAAGAAGAACAACGCCAGTTAAGAGAACAAGCCAAACAAGATAAGGAAGAACAAAAAGCGCTTGAAGACGAACGTAAAAAACTCGAATTTGAAGAAAGCAAATTCCAATCTGAAATTGAAAGGAACCTTGAATTATTAAATACGGAAACTAATCCAGAAATGGTTGATCAGTTAGCAGCTAGGATAAAAGAACTCGAACAACAAATGCTCAATATCGAAGAGAAAAAAGAAGTTATTGCTAGCTTATCGCATGGTAAAGCAGGATACGTATATGTTATTTCCAACAAAGGAGCATTTGGGGAAAGAATATTTAAAGTAGGAATGACCAGAAGATCTACACCTCTAGACAGAATAAATGAATTAAGTGGTGCTTCAGTGCCGTTTAAATTTGACGTTCACGCTTTGGTATTTAGTGATGATGCAGTAACGCTGGAAACCTCATTGCATAATAAATTATCCAACCAAAGAGTAAATAAAGTGAATTATAGGAAAGAATTTTTTGAAGCAAATATTGACGACTTAGAAATATTTATTGGAGAAATAGATCCTACTGCCGAATTTGACTCCAGAATGGTTGCAGAAGAATACAATCAAAGCTTATTCTTAGCAGAAGATACTGATGGAATTGAAAAAATGATTTAATATCCAGACAAAAAATTATACTCTCCTGACCCATACGCAATTGAATCAAGAAGTACCTGTCATGATATATAGGCGGTTCTAAACGCCATGTTATTTTTCCTATTTTGTGATATTTCCCGCATTTGCGGTTTATATAAAAAACTAATTGGAGGAATCATCATGAAGAAGTATTTATTATTGTTAAGTAGTGCATTGGTTTTGGCAGCCTGCGGAACGACTAGTGATGTTGAAGTTTCAGAAGAAGCATCATCAACAGCAGCGGTCGCTTCAGAGGCAACATCTGCTAAGACCGTAATTGCTGAAGCACCTAGTATCGTCGAAGAACCAGTAGCAGGTGTACCAAGCGAACCTGTTGTAACCCCAACGCCAGAACCTGAAGTTTCAAGAGAATTTAAAAATGCGCTCGACAGCGCGGAAGACTACCTAAATTACACGAGTTTTTCTAAGCAAGGATTATACGACCAACTGTTATACGAAGGGTTCCCTCAAGATGCAGCACAATATGCGATTGATAGTGTGGTAACGGATTGGTATCAGAATGCGCTTCAAACAGCCGTTGACTATTTGGATTACTCTTCTTTCTCTTATCCAGGTTTGTATGATCAATTGGTTTATGAGGGTTACACTGCTGAGCAAGCGCAATTTGCAGTTGATAATGTAGTAACCGATTGGAATCAGAACGCGCTTCAAACAGCCCTTGATTATTTAGACTACTCTTCTTTCTCCGATCAAGGTTTATATGATCAATTGATTTACGAAGGTTACACCGTTGAGCAAGTACAATATGCAATGAACAATTTACCCTAATAAATAAAAGATCCCTAAAGTGTCATAAAAAAATAGGATTCCTGACATCAAAATGATGAAGGAAATCCTATTTTTGTATTATTATTATTATGCGGCCAAGAAGACTCGAACTTCCACGGGAGATACTCCCACCAGCCCCTCAAGCTGGCGCGTCTGCCATTCCGCCATGACCGCAAAACTAACTATTTCATTATACTTTTGAAGTGGTTTTCTGTCAACGAAAGTTGCAAAATATTTTTCAGAGCATTTTGTTGATAAAAGTGAAAGCCAACTGATTGCCAGTCGGCTTTTTTTGGCTCTCTGTCAAATAGTGTTGATGAGACATTTTAGCTGTTGAAATAAGGGAGCCACATTCACAAACTCCAGAAGAGAAT
>JBAQWI010000405.1:0-2207 GCA_049298835.1 Oscillospiraceae bacterium | reverse complement strand
TTCTATAAGTTCGTCAATAAAAAATTAAGTAACAAATCTGGGATTGGTCCATTGCAAGATGACGGGGGATCAATAATTTGTGATGATGAATCGAAAGCAAATTTATTAAACAATTATTTTTATTCTGTTTTTATACAAGATAATGGAAGCCTGCCTGAATTTCGGTCGCGCTTTTCTGACGATCCTCCTGGATCAATTTCGCCTCGAACTATTTCTGATGTTGAAATAAATGAAGAAATAATTGGTAAAATTCTCAAAAAACTCAAAACTAATGCTGCTTCGGGTCCCGACAGCCTCCCTCCTATACTATTCAACAAAGCATCTGCATCTCTTGTTTACCCCCTCTCCGTAGTCTTCCGTACATTTATCGACTTACATGACCTACCAAATGAATGGAAAAAATCTATAATCACCCCAAAATTTAAGAAAGGGTCTCCATCGTCACCATCTAACTACAGGCCCATATCTTTGCTTGCACTGCTTGCAAAATACTTGAAACTGTTATAGCTACTGATCTTCTCGAATTTCTATCCTCACACAAACTCCTTTCTAAACAACAGCATGGGTTCTTAAAAAAGCACTCTACAGTAACAAATTTGCTTGAATCGGTTAATGATTGGACAATTTCCTGCATCAATAAAAAATCTGTCGTCATAGGCTACGTTGATTTTCAACGAGCTTTTGACGTCATTTCGCATAAAAAACTTATCCATAAACTTAACAGCTATGGGATATCTGGCAACCTTCTATACTGGATTAATGCTTTTATTTCTAATCGAATGCAGTGTGTTCGCATAAGCAATACACTTTCAACTTGGTTACCTGTTTCTAGTGGTGTCCCCCTAGGCTTCGTTCTTGGACCACTTCTGTTCAACTTATTCATCAACGACATCTGCGATAAATTCACCCCAAATATTTCGGCCAAGTTATTTGCAGATGATGTGAAAATATACACCGAAATTACGGACTTTAATAGCCAACAGGCATTTCAAACGCACCTCGACATTATTCAGAAATGGTCTATCCTCTGGCAGCTTCCAATATCTTACAGCAAATGCAACATCTTGATTGTGAATGAAATTAAAAATAATAAGGACCAATACATTTTTAATTCTACTCCAATTTGTAAATACTAAACTCGCTCGAGACCTTGGAGTTCTAGTAGAACCAAATTTGAAATTTAAAAGCCACATTAATGAAATTATCTGCAAAACTAATCAACGAGCTGCACTTATATTTCGATCATTTTTATCCAAGGAAATCAACAACTTAATTCGGGCGTATAAAGTTTATGTTAGACCACTTATTGAATACGCCTCCTCGGTGTGGTCACCTTCTTTGATTGGCGATGTTAAAGCTCTTGAAAGCGTCCAGCGCAATTTCACGAAACGAATCCCCTCTCTTGACAAATTTTCTTATTCTGAAAGATTACAATTTTTAAAACTCCAGTCCCTGAACACAGACGATTGATCAATGATCTTGTTCTCTGTTACAAAATTGTTCACGGCCATATCTCATTAAATTTTTCCGATTTTTTCTCTTTTTCTATTAACAATTCCAAGACCCGCGGACATTCATTCAGATTCTCAGTCCCATTACTAAAATCGAATTTACATAAATTTTCATTCTCGTATCGTGTAATTGCGCCATGGAATTCACTTTCTGATGATCTAGTCAACTCATCTAATCCAAATAGTTTCAAGAAATCTCTCCTAAAAGTTGACCTTACTAAATTTCTATATTTTTCGTAGCATTAGCATTTATACATCTCATTAATTCTGATGCAATAATTTAATTTTATAATTTTAATATTTGAAGTTTTATGTTAGGTCTATGCTTTGTTATCCATGCATGTCTTAATTTTTCTTTGTGTATTTTAAATTCGATTTAATACTGTTCAATGTTTTTAGTGATTTTAATCTAGTATATATGTAGGTTTTTATTGTATTTTGTGTTTAACAAACTATGCAATTTTGTTTTGAATTTTAAGTGAAGGAACAGCACAAGCGCTACGTCCTGCCGTTTCCTATTACATCGCACCATGAATTGTCTGTTTATTGTTAATTTGAATTTGTATACATGTGCATGTGATGAAGTGAATAAATAAAAAATAAAGTAATCCTTAACCTCGAAAACCATAAAAACGAGTATAATATCGCGTATGTGTGAAACAACCACCAATGTGTGGGAAAGGTTACGTGTGACCT
>JBAQWI010000404.1:0-2147 GCA_049298835.1 Oscillospiraceae bacterium | reverse complement strand
TTACTGACCTAATACAATTTAACGTTTACCTTGTGCAGTAATATAATGTTGAACCGTAATATCCTTAATATAATATAATGTCATATCTTTAACATAATATCTCTATATACTTTCAATGCAATAATATAATATCTGTCAACATTTCATCAAGAGTTATAATTGTTCAAGGTTTCTTAGTGTAGTACCCTGTGGCCTACATAATATAGTCAATAAAACATAATACAGTCGATAAAATAACGTACAAAATAAGATGGTCTGCTAGTAACAGCTGAGTTTGAACTTTCGATTTTGTTGCTGAGTTGAAATTGTGTTTTTAACTGCTATATGGCGTTTAACATGGTGATTGGTTTGTATTGGAAAACGATTAAGCTTTCTGTCTTGACTGCAAGTGTTTGGCGCGCGTCTTGGCGGCACGTTTTGTTACTGATTTCCGATAATATTAACAATCAACCTTGGCTGGCGTGTGGTGTGACTGTGTGTCGGTATCATGTTTCATTGTTGAATTGTATTGCGTTCGACGAACGTGTCTGTTTACAATGGCTTTGTTAACAATGCAAGAATTTGATTCGGCTTAAAATTTGCTTTGCTTTGTTATAATGCGAGAATGGTTTGTCAGGGAAATTTTTATTATTTCCTCTATCATTTATTTATTTAAATAAAAAAAATATTTTAGATTCTGTCGAAACTCCAATGTTTATATCTTGCCGACGAAGTTTAAAAGTTTTTCTTCAGTTTTAGGGTACTGAGGCATGCTCCTTCATAAGTATGACGTATCCCTGTCGGTGAGTTTAAACCGAGTTTTGGCAGAATAATGTCACCAAAATGTCACCAAAAGTATTTAAATAATAATTAAAATGAATACTGTGGTCATAGTGTGTCAATAAATATGGCGTAGGAGTATTGCTGTTAATCGATATAGTAGACATATTATCAACATATTTAAAGTATAGTCACATGTCCAATAATGTAAGTTGACCTTGAAATAAATGGTTGACACGTATAATTAATTAACAAAAATAAAATATATTCCTATAATAGTATCTTATAATCAAGATTGTTCATTTTCACAATAGTTTTAAAATTCGCAAATGAATAAAAATAACGTTTATGTTACATCGTAGCTCGATCGATAATATTTTTATTTCCTTCCACAAATATTTCAACTTGTAAAATGAAATAAAGTATTAATCGTTTTTCAATCAGAATTGTTCGTTTAACAGTTTTAGTACATGGTAGATTGACAAAATTATAATTCTGTTATATCATAGTACTGACAATAATATTTATTTAACACGGTTTCCAAAGTTTGAAAAAGAAATTGAAATAAAACATTTATCTTCTTGTAACTCAAAATTGTTCAACACATTAGTTATGCAAGTTACAAATAATTAATAATTAATATATTTGGATCTATTTGACTTCAGGTACCATTAGCTATTTATAATACAAACAATTGACGGAAATTACTGCTGGATGGAATTTTTATCAGGCAGTCGTCGGGTATTATTTCTAGAGACTGGAATGTGTGTTCGCAGTGTCCAGAATAGCTGGTGGATCCTGGAGTCTTCTTAGATCGCTCCGTTGTTCGGATCTCATATGCAAATTAAAAACAAACATTTATTTTATTAGTTTAATATATTCGAATTGCTATTTCGGCTTCACTCTGTACCCTAAAATAAAAGTGAAATTAAAATCTTGGACGTCACGTGCAAATGTCGTCACTGATCTTTGAAATAATAAAAGTTACATCTGCATTGATAAATTATAATTATACAACATTATATAAATATTTATTGTATACATGTGTAAGGCTTCGTCAATTAATGTGGTTTCGGTTGAATAGTTACATCAATATAATAGTACAAGGTTTTTATACAGATATAATTCTATCTTCGTTTTGGTCATGTCCAGCGTGACCTTCAAAGAAAATTATTTACTTTTGACCTTGTAAATATGAAGTGTATTATGTGTAGGTGTATTATGTTCGCGGTCTGTCTGTCGTGTTCGGCTTTGTTCGCTTTTATAGTGCTTTGTGTTTGAGTATTTGACTGCTCAATTGATGTTTTTATTTCGCATTTTCGTTTTGATATATTCAATATATATCTCGGCCTGCTCCTTTATTCCGGATTCCCTATTGATATCTCTAT
>JBAQWI010000403.1:0-5033 GCA_049298835.1 Oscillospiraceae bacterium | reverse complement strand
CTTTATGCTTAGTGGCAGTAAGGATAAGTTGCGTCAGGTTACTTATCAAAATAAAGACGGTAGTTTTGGCAAACAACCTGCTACGATCACAAGCAAGTTACCAGAAGGTGCAAAATATGCAATCATCGAAGGGGAATATTATCCCAATCACAAAGGTGTCGATCATTATCACTACATGGAGGAAGATATTGCTTTATTTGCGGAAATGGGGTTTAAAGCGTTAAATTTGTCTATTAGTTGGGCGCGCATTTTTCCTCGAGGTATCAAAAACGGGGTAAACAAAGAGGGATTAGACTTTTATAGACGCGAACTGGAAGAGTGTAGGAAGTATGACATTGAGCCCATTGTTACCTTATATAAGTATGATATGCCTGTCTATTTCATTGAAGAAATGGGTGGATGGGAGAATAAGTTATTAATTGATGAGTTTGTAGCTTTTGCCCAAGTTGTCATGGAATATTATAAAGACCTTGTTCACTATTGGATTACTTTCAATGAAATCAATATTATGCTATTAGCTTCTGCTGATTTGGGTGGTCATTCAAAACAAATCGCATTTCAAGAGTTACATCATCAACTTTTGGCATCGGCTAAAGTCGTTGAACTCGGGCATACAATAAGTTCACGATTCAAAATTGGTAGTATGAATGCTGGTATGCTTGATTATCCATTGACATGTAGTCCCGAAGATGCACTTGAAACACAAAAAGCCATGCAAGAGGGATTGTTTTATTCTGGGGATGTGCAGGTGAGGGGGCACTATCCATCTTATGCTACTCGTATTTGGAAACAACATGATGTTACTTTGAACATAACGGCAGAAGATAGGGAAAGTCTACAAAATGGTAAAGTTGATTTTTTTGCTTTTTCTTACTACATGACAAATTGTAGGACTACCCATTCAGATGTTGAAATGAGCGGAGGTAATCTGACATCGGGAGCTAAAAATCCTTATCTTGAACAAAGTGATTGGGGCTGGCAGATTGACTCACTAGGTTTAAAAAATGCTCTTCATATGCTTTATGATAGGTATCAAATTCCACTTTTAATAGTTGAAAATGGAATTGGTACGTATGATACATTGGAAAATGAAGGTGAAATTCACGATCAAGCACATATTGAATATTTGGCAAAGCATATCGCAAAAATGAAAGAAGCAATCGAAGAAGGTGTGGATTTACTTGGTTACACCATGTGGAGTGCTATTGATCTTTGTGCAGCTTCTACAGGTGAAGTTTCCAAGAGATACGGCTTTATTTATGTTGATATCGATGATTTTGGAAATGGCACACTTCAAAGATATAAGAAAGATTCATTTTATTGGTACCAAAAAGTCATAACAACTAATGGTGGAGATTTATCATATTGACCAGTGATTTCTCAAATGGAGGAAAATAATGATTCAACGGCACATTGTAACAATTCAATCTGGCAAAGTCAGAGGCCATGAAAGAGATGGAATAATTGAATATTTAGGAATTCCATATGCTCAACCGCCACTCGGGAAATTGAGGTTTAAGCGGTCAAAACCAGCTTTACCATGGGAAGGTGTATATGACGCTAAAAATTATATAGCAGAGGCGGTTCAGCTTGACGGAGAATATATCATTGGGAATGAAGATTGTCTAAGTGTGAATATTCAAGCTCCAAAAGGTGCCAAGAATTTACCGGTTTTTGTCTATATTCACGGTGGTGGCTATGCTACAGGCGGTAGCAACGTTCCTCTATATAATGGTCGAGAATTTGCCAAAAAAGGAATTGTTTATGTTTCCTTTCAATATCGATTAAATATTTTTGGCTTTTATGATTTTACGACCTATAAGAATGGTCAAGAATTTGATAGTAACTGTGGTTTATCCGATCAAATCTTAGCGATGCAATGGATTCGTGATAATATCAAGAAATTCGGAGGAGATCCCACACGTACGACTATCTGTGGTGAATCAGCGGGTGGTTCTTCAGTTGTCAATCTACTTGTAGCTCCATCTGCAAAGGGAACTTTTCAACAAGCTATCATTCAAAGTGGTTTGGTTAATTGTATCTCAACACCTCAGCAAGCTAGAGAAAATATTGATTTATTCATCGAAGGTATGGGTTGGACAGAAGAAGATTTGTTAAAATTAAAAACTTTGGAGTCTAGTCAGCTTATGAAAGGGCATCAATATGTCAGTAAACATAGTCAAGCCAAAAATCCAGGCTATTTTTTGCCTAGTCCTGTCCAGGATGATTTACTTCCAATGCGTCCGCTTGAAGCCATTCAAAAGGGAAGTGTAAGAGGAATTAGGATTATTTTAGGATGTAACGCTCATGAGGGTACAACTTTTGTACGTCCTATTAGAACAGGATTTCCCAGTAGTTGGGAGATGGTCAGCGAAATGTTTAAGAACAATGACTTGTTACAGGAACTACCAAACATTGTCCATTATTATTCACCGTCTGCTGAGGTGAAATGGCATGACAACAAATCTCTTCTAGAAGTCGTGGATAATAGTGATATTACCGAAAAAATTAATAATCCATTTACACAGCTTGTAACAGATTATGTATTCCAAATGCCAACGCTTAAATTAGCAGAAACATTTAAAGATAATTCTAATGAGGTCTGGCTCTACCGCTATGATCTTATCACAGCATCTGGCAAACAGAATGGTATGGGAGCATCTCATGCATACGATTTACCAGCCATGTTCGCAAACCAAGACTTTGAATTTAGTCGCTATATTTTTGAGGGTGAAAATGAGGAAGTGGTTCATTCTATCATTGAAAACATGCATGGTGATTGGGTTAGATTTATAAAATCTGGTAATCCAAATCTTAACTGGGGGTGTTATAAAGGTTATGAGACCCCCCTACGTATTTATGATCGAGAGAGTTATTTTACTGACAAGAACTTTTCTAAATTAATGGAAGTATGGAAAGATATGAGATTTTATGAAGGATAGCAACACATAAGGGAGAGTTAAAATGCGATATTTAAGTATTGACATAGGAGGAACTTATACAAAATATGCCGTTATGAGTGCTCAAGGGAAGTTTCTTGAAAAAGGGAAATTGCCAACAGTAAAAACAGGCTTATCAGACTTTTTAGATAGTCTAAAGGATTTGATAGTAGGATTCCAAGAGGTTATCGACGGAATTGCCATTTCAAGTGCAGGTGTAATTGACAGCAGTGTTGGTATAATGCGAAATGGTGGCTCGCTAGATTTTATTAAAAATTTTGCTATTGTAGAAGAACTAGAAAAAATTTATCATATTCCCGTCAGCATCGAAAATGATGCTAAATGTGCAGCCCTTGCAGAATTACGGCAAGGAAGTCTTTCTGATTGTCAAACTGCTGTTTCTATGATTATAGGAACATCAGTTGGAGGAGCAGTTATCATTGACCGAAAGATTATCAAAGGGAAACATTTGCTAGCAGGTGAATTTTCCTATATTCTGACAGACGCGAGTGATAGCCTAAATGGTCACAAAAACTTGGCAATCGCTGGGGGTGTCCCTTCTTTGATAAGACAGGTGGAAAAGGTCAAAAATTGTGCTACTGACACGCTTACTGGTGAGGATATTTTTGACTTGGCGAATTCAGGGGACAAAGAGGTATTACACACTCTTCGTACCTATGCTCATCTGATAGCCACTCAAATTATCAATTTGCATTTTACTATCAACCCAGATCGGTTTGCAATTGGCGGTGGAATTAGTGAGCAAGAACTATTTCTCGAGTTTGTTCGAGAAGAAGTTGATAAACTCATCTCTAATTATCCGTTTGAAGTAGCAACCCCTGATATCCGAGCTTGCCACTATAACAACGACGCTAATTTACTAGGTGCATTGTATAATCATCTAGAGAAGTAGCCTGGTGATTATGGGGTCACTGGAAGATCTATACAGAAAATAGAGCTATAACACCGAACAACCACCTGAAAATCAGCTCTTTGTCAATAAGGACTGATGAGTTGAATAATAAAAACCTGGGACAGAATGAACGAGATTCTGTCCCAGGTTTTTTGTTATTTCACTTTCAATCCCGAAAATAATAGTGATTTCTGATAGTGGGCCTGTGCGTATCATTTGTTATTTTGTTTTGCTTGTTATAGAATGAGTGAAGTATGATGTAAGCGCTTTTAATTCGTTTGTACGTTATGAAGCAGAAGGAGGAACAGTAATGGATAAGAATTCTGAATTTGAAAAAGAATTACACGAAAATGAAGTGGCCGCAGCAAATGCTGCCCATTCCCATCCAGATCCAGTTTCCGGAGAAGCAGAATCGGAAAGGGACTATCAAATACCAAAATCCAAACATCCGGACCCAGAATTGGATGCCGAAGGAGAAGAGATTGTGAAATTCAATTCGGATGGTGACGCTTAAGAGAATACCCAGATAGAGGCTGGACAAAACCCAACTGAATAATAAAAATAGGCGCGAACTTACCTGAGTTGGGTAATTTCGCGCCTGTTTTTTATCCTGCTACGGAGGTTTGTTCCATAGGTGTGTCCTTTCAGAAAAGCGAATTCATCAACTTCTTCAGGAAATCCAGACAGGGGACACGCTGGCCATGAACCTATTGAAGGACCATTCCTAAGGGCACTACTTACTTAAATTTGAATACCATAAGGTGCTATTATATCTATAAGCAAAAGGTGGTGTCTCATTTTGAGACACCACCTTTTAAGTTCTATCTATAGTTCTTCTCCATTTGTAGTAATTACCTGCTTATACCAATCAAATGATTTTTTCTTGCTTCTCTCTAAAGTACCATTGCCATAATCGTCTTGGTCAACGTAGATGAAACCGTAACGTTTAGACATTTCAGAGGTACTTGCACTAATTAAATCGATACAACCCCAACTTGTGTACCCAATAAGATCTACACCCTCTTTGATCGCTTCTTTCATTTGCTCAATATGTGCACGCATATAATCAATACGATAATCGTCGTTGATTGAGCCGTCTTCCTCAACTTTATCATAGGCTCCAAGTCCATTTTCCACGATAAACAACGGTACTTGGTAGCGATCATACATTTTCTTTAAGG
>JBAQWI010000402.1:0-5359 GCA_049298835.1 Oscillospiraceae bacterium | reverse complement strand
TGTTAAATTCTTTAAGAGTGTCTTCTTGACTACGGCGACGGAATGAATTTACAGCCGGAAATTGAGGCATGAAAGCATCCAACCAAAGCCTATAGAAACGCTTTAAGAACGCATTAACAATTGATATTTTATCTATTTTCAGTTCTTGAACTTTTTCAATATAATCAGTCAAACCAGCATTTTGGCACTCTTCTCTACAGCTTCGAAAATCAATCCACTCTTCCAAAGAGAAAATGTTGTTAAAACACTTTTCGATTCGTGTATATAGAGCAAATAGTTCTATATTCAGAAGCTCATCTTTATTATCAAATAAATTTATGTACCAATTCCACTCCCAAGAAATTTCATTTAGACTATTTTTAAGGTTCTGCAAACTGTCATCTGCTTTTAATATAAAGGCAGTATCGCTACATATTTTCTCTACAAAAATCCGGGGCAGCTTATATTTATCTTCTAGTTTTTTGAAGTCATTTGTCCAGGTAAGGGAATTGATGATCATATCCCAATCAGTGTTAATCCCGTTAAATAGGAATTGGTAATCATTTTTTAGGATCTCATTTTGCTCCGCAATTGATTTTTCTATAATTTGAAGTCGTTCTAGCTTTCTAAGATTAGACATAGCCTCATTGAACGATATTACTTGAGGATTATACTTTGAAATTTCTTCATATAATTCGTTAATTGTCTTTAGAGTTTCGGTAGTATCTGTTATTTGATACTGTAATTTCATAAGTTCAATTTCTTTACCTGTTATTGATTCGGAAAATAAATCATTTATTGAATTTAGAAAATTACTATTATTAAGTAAAGCCAACTTGCCATAGAGTGTTTTTATTTCCTCACTATTTGCCTCCCACGTTAGCAGTATTTCCTTAACTTTAAAAGGTATCGCCGCACCACTAAAGAAGGCAATTATATTGTCAAAAACTTGAATGACGTTTTCAAACTCATTCCAGTCAGTATAGATTCCTTCATAATGGCTTCCAAATAGCTGAGATATCATAGACTCATTTTTTTGAATCCACGCCTTCTTATCACCTATTTCTTTAAGTTCATTTAATACTGCAATTATCGTATTATCATCTATTTTCTTCAGCAAATCATTAGCGAGAGAGCGAATCAGTTTCTTATCATCCCTATAGTTTTTCTTAAACACCTTTAATATTGAGGTGTATTCAATTTTGAATCTCTTTAACATTGCAGAGTAGTCAATCGAAAATATTTCCGTATTGTATCTGCTAGCTACTGACTTCATATCAGCATCTAACTGCAAATGAGTCTCTTTAGCTTCTTTAAAAAGCCTTTTTAGAATTTTATATTTATCTGGATCAAACCATTCTTCTGTCGGTTTAGGATTTAAAAGTAAGCAAGTAAGCATCTCATAAAGTAAAATACTCTCTGCATAAGTTTCCGTTTGATTTATAGCCAGCTTCTGAGAAATTCCCATTATTGCTGAAATTGATGTGCAAAGTATTCCCTGTAAGTTTTCTACAATATCAATTGTGTCTCTTAAGGACAATACTATTTCCGAATCATTCCTGAATGTATTGATATTCAAATAGTGCTTGAGCTTATTAATAGCGATCATAAACTCCTGCTGTATATTACCAGCAGACAAAGCAAAAAAGCCTTCAGTATATTTCGCAGAAAGCTCGTCCTGGATTATTTTATATTCAGCTTTGAGATTTCGATAGTTTCCTGCTTGCTCTATAAGTGGCGAAATATCTTCTTCATAGATCCACGCAGTCGGCACTTTTGGAGATTTTGAGGATAATTCCAGTATGTCTATCAATTCATTTGCTGCAGTCATTGAGGATTTTCTAATTAAATCTAATCCATTGTTGATAGCATCATACGTTTCAGCAAGTAGTTGTATTTTAGGTGCTACCTTTTTTAGATAAGTCTCGATATCATGGCGTAGTTCATGAGAAACATTAGGTACATGGCACCCTCTCCAAGGATTCACCGAATAATCCTCACTCATTTTTCCGAGAGTTTTTGAATACTCGGCAAGCAAGTATGTATGTTTATTAAGCTTTTCAGAAGAAATGCTTTCGATATCTTCTAGTGAAAACACTACATCAGGCATTTCATGAAGCTTTGCCAACTTACCATTTATATCATAAATAGATTTATTAAGTGGCAGACATAATGTATGTAGTTCAGTATTATATCTATTTAATCTGTCTCTATTAATTTGGAGGGATTCAAGCTGATAAAATGCTTCATCTTGTAACTTCACCTTGTTCATAGATAGAGTTTTACCAAGCTCATTTAATACTTCTTTTTTATTGGCTCTATGGCTGTGCAACGTTAAACAAAAGTCTGCAAGTCCCGCTTGAGACAATCGCTTATAAACAACCTCAAGTGCAGCCATTTTCTCCGAAACGAATAGCACTTTCTTTCCATCAGCAAGACTTTCGGCAATGATGTTTGTAATAGTTTGGCTTTTCCCTGTACCAGGAGGCCCTTGTAGGACAAAACTAATACCCTTTTTAGAGTATAAAATGGCATCTTGTTGACTAGAATCAGCATCTACTATTTGATACGTATCAATTGGCCTTATATTATTGTCATGGTCATAATTATTGTATTCTTCAGATAAAGTTGCCAGTTGGCTTATCTCACCAGATAATGCTTTAAGGATAGAATGAGCTTGTATTTTGTCCTTATTTTTATCCAAGTCCTTATACATATTTATCTTTAAAAAGGACAACAGACTCAGACCAGTTTCAAAAACTACTTCCCATTGGTTTTTAGAACTAATCTCATTAATGTTCTGAAGGTATACCATAATATCGTCTTCATGACTATCAAATTCAGGTAGAAGGATACCAAAGTCGTTTTCCTTTTTATACGTCAAAGTTGGATTAACGACAATTTCATCATCATGAAGATTTAGTTCAAATGGAGAGCTTATAGACTCCAACTTAAGGCGAACTGGCACAAGTATAATAGGAGATTTAATTATCTGATCTGAATCCCGGCTTTCTTTCCATTTTAAAAAGCCGATGCACAGATATAGAATATTTATGCCTTGTTCCTCTATGGCAGTTTTCGCTTTATCTCTCAGAGCACTAAGCGTCTTCTGTTGTTCTTTTATATTCCGATCTGTCTCTATATCACCATAAGAAACAGAACCATATGACTCTTCATCAAATTCATCATAATATTCTTCAAGAGGGTGTGGAAAACTCAAAGTGATTTCCTTAGTAACAAGCACTTCATAGAGATCAGCTATACTAGGAGATATAATCGTAATGTTTGACCGTTTGGTTTCCCTGTAATTTATTAGTCTATTTCTTTTGCCCAGGTCAAGCAGACGTTTTTTCCAGTTCTCTATACGAACATCGATTTCTGCCATAAATACACTCCATTTATATTACATTTTTTTGATAAAAAAACACATATTATAATTTTTACTTCAAATTACCCACTTTATTATAACTCTATAGAAGCCAATCGGTATACAATTTATACCATATATATGATTTTATTCGCTTTTCGATATATCTGCCCATATTAAAAAGCACCTACCTCTCAGCAGATGCTCTCGAACATAAGTAGATTATTCGGTTGTTATTTTCATAATTGGTTACTTGAAGGGCTTGCTTTACTGTAGTAAACTTATTTTATATATTGCCGTGCAAAATATTTTTGAAAAGGTAGTCATTGAATTCTACGCTAGTGAGACGGATTAATATGATTGGAGGAAATTTAAATGAGTAAAAAGCTAAATTCTGTAGCTATTTATGATAATAAAGGCGAAATCTCAAATGTCGCAAACCCATTGTCAGCCTTACAAAATCCAGGAGATAAATTGTCTGCACGCGTTACAAACACTAATAGAAAAGTGCTTAAAGTAGAAACTGACAATGGTAAGTCCAAGTACAGTGCAACACAATATTCTAATGGAACTATTGTTGAAACAAAAACAACAAAAAGGAGATAAAATAATCACAAAAACGACATGAAATGAGTACACCCTATGCCACAGTTTGATTTCCTCCACCAGAGAAAATCTGGTAACGGGAAGCGCCGGGACGCTCTTCATGCTTCCCAATCGGATATATTGGATTAAGCATTGAAAATGATGTTCGGACTCAGCCCGGTTACTCTAGCAAGTTGCCGCTGGGTACCCCTTCATGCTCCCCCACACAACCCTACCCCCATTTTACGTCTGTGGAAACATAATTTTCAGCATCACAAATGTACTACTTTCCTCCCTTTACCCCCGATATATCCTTACCACGGTCTCCACATGGCTGGTCTGAGGGAACATATCAATCGGCTGGACTTGATCCACCGTATAACCAGCGTCTTTAAAGATAGCTAAATCCCTGGCCAGGGTGGAGGGGTTGCAGGATACATAGATGATGCAACGGGGGGATTTTTCTATTACCGCTTGGATTAACTCTGGTTTACATCCGGCCCTTGGTGGATCTAGAATGACAACGTCAAATTCTTCTTCTAAACCCGGTATGATCTCTTCACAGGCGCCTTTAATAAATTTACAGTTTAAAATACTGTTATTGAAAGCATTTCTTTTGGCATCTTTTTTTGCTGCTTTGAAACTTTCCACGCCAACTATTCTACGCGCATTTCCTGCTAGCGCTAAGGCAATACTGCCCATTCCGCAGTAGGCATCTAATACGCAATCACTAGCTTGTAATTGAGCATAGTCTTTTATGATTTCAAGCATTTTTTCCGTTTGCGTATGATTAACCTGAAAAAAAACCAGTGGTGAAACCTCAACTTCAAGGTTGAAGAGCTTCTCTGCTAGTCTTTGTTCTCCATAATGGAAACGTGTTACGCCCTGATCGATACTATATATCGCGGCTACCTCTTGATAATTCAGCATCTTCGCGAAATCGATTCCGCTGGCACCTGTTCCTCTAAAGATGATCATCATTTCCTGGTTGCTGGAAGACTGGCGCACGATTACTTCACAGTTCTCAGGAATTCTTAATTCCTCCAGATGCTCTTTAATGTAATGACTATAATCCTGCATCGCCTGGCTGATAAGCAAACAACTGTCTATCCCTACTAACACGCGACTATCATTGACATAATAGCCCATGGTGGGTTGCCCGGATTCTTTACCGGTATGCCATTCCACTTTGTTGCGGTAACGCCAGGGATCTTCCATGCCCACTACTGGATTTACCTCGATATCTATGCCACCAATCCGCTTCAGGCTCTCCTTTACGACCTGCCTTTTAAATTCCAATTGCCGAGAATAGCTTGTATGCTGATATGAACAGCCACCACACTTATAATAATACGGGCAGGGTGGATCAACGCGATCCGGCGAAGCCGTTATCACCTCTTCCAGGCGAGCACGCTGGAAGTTTTTCTT
>JBAQWI010000401.1:0-17809 GCA_049298835.1 Oscillospiraceae bacterium | reverse complement strand
TCCGTTGAGGGAAAAAGTTTTATTGACGCACTAACAGGGGATGATGGGAGTAGCCGTGAGGATTTATTTTTTGCTTATACTGGTCTTATTCGCAGTGTGAAAACCAAACGTTTTAAGCTGATTGAATATAAAAATGCAAGGGGCGAAACTCAGCTTTTTGATATCCAAAACGATCCACATGAGATGATAAATCTTATAAATGATACAGCATATTTGCCAGTGGTTGAGGACTTGAAAAAGCGTATGCTCGACTACAAGCAAACTTGGGAGAACAACAACGAAAATGTCCACACTGACACTTTTTGGGGTGACGTTAGTCTGTAATTTGTGTATGAATTAAAATCCCACCGCATATACATTTGATACAACTAGGTGGGAGGGATTATAATGACCTCATATTTTATGGAATTTCGCAACAAGGAAATTATCAATGTCACAAACGGAGTGAAAATTGGCTTTGTCGATGACATCATTTTTGACACAGATAAGGCTGAGGTTGTTTCAATCGTGGTCTATGGACGATCTCGATTTTTTGGAATTTTTGGACGTGACGAAGATATGACAATTAAATGGGATGACATTGAAATCATTGGTGAAGATACCATTTTAATTAAAAATGATGGTGAATATCAAAAGCGAAAGCCACCAAAAGTAGGCTTTTTCACAAAGCTGTTCACCTAAAAAGTAAGGATGAGAAATGTAATGGATAAAAACAAGGTGAAAGCACCAATTCTTATAAAAATCGCCCTCGCATTTTTTACTCTACTGTTTTTTTTATCCGCTACATCTTTGTTTTATTTTAAATTTTATTTGGGTAATGACGCTGTCATTCCTCCCTACATAAGATTTTTTGCTGACACAATGAGGGGCAGTATGGGCTACTTTTACTATACTGCAGTTCCTGCACTTATCGTCATTTCTTTGGTTTTGTGGGCTGTCATTGCAAAGGCATACCGCAAAGAAAAAATGCTAAATGAACTGGAACACACAATTCCTGTTGAAGATAATGACATAATGCGTAGCGTACCTTTTCAAGATATCGTTTCCAAAAGTGATAACGATTTTAAAAACCACGATCTGAGGCATGAGGTTTCGACTCAAACATTAAAATCACCCATTGTACCCACTCAGAAAGTCCCTTGCGTTCACCAAGCAAAAGAGACTCAAACTGAGGTGGGAACTGATGTTTGCCTAGAGTTTGCACCAAAATATGTCTTACAAAATGAAATTTCATCTATCAGTGAGCTCAAAGAAATCATTGCCAAAGGGAAAATTCCTGAAATTTCTATCTGTACAAATGATGATTTGTCAAGCCTTAGCGATGACCACAGGGAGCAAATGAAAAGGATAAATTCTCTTGATACTAACAAAATATTTGCAAAAATTAAGCAAAATAACATAGAACTTGACTTAAATGACCAAGAGGAAAAACTTGCACCAAAGTTGACTTACAGGGTGGTTTTAAAACAAGCAAAACAACCAAAGCAAAAAGCAGAGCCAAAGTGCGAAACTCTGCCTGTTAAAGTTGAACTAAAATATTTGACTGCGGATGAAATTGTGTCACGCCACCGTATTGACTGTGAAAGCAAAAAAAATGCGAATGAATTTGTTTTTTCTGCTTGCCAAAGTGAGAAGAAAACACTTGGTGATATGGCAAAGTTTTATTACGAGAGTGACCTTCAAGAATATAGCATAGAAGAAAATTAACGAAGCTGGGCGCCCTTTAGGCGTCCAGCTTCGTTATACAATGCATTTTTTAAATAAAATTAGCATAAACTGCTTGTACAAGAGTATTTATGTATATATTTTCCGACTAAATACAACAAAATTTCACACATAATTATACGTTAAAATGCTTGAATTTTTTGGTTAAAATCTATACAATATAAGAATAAGGTAAAATGGAGGTAATATATGAAAAAACTTGTCGCATTTTCTCTTGCGGTGGCTATGATGTTGTCACTGGCAAGTTGCAGTAATAGTCCTGCTGTTGTGGCAGAATCAGAAATACAATCTCAGGTATCAAGCCAAATTTCAAGTGAAGTTTCAGAGTATCCGAGTTCAAAAGAAGAACTTAGTTCAACTCCTTCGAGCGATGTTTCCTCGATAGTATCAGAGATAGGCAAGGTGAACACAGTGAACAAATCATCTTCGAGTAAACCGACTTCAAGTAAAGTAACCTCAAGCAAAACAGCTTCAAGTAAACCTCCAGTATCGAGCAAACCCCCAGCATCAAGCAAACCCCCAGTTTCAAGTAAGCCAGAATCAAAACCACAACCAAAACCAGAGCCTCCAAAGGTTTCAAATACGCAGATGAAAGCAGTATGGCTGTCTTTCCTTGAGTTCCAGAAATTTCAAGGTTCAAGTGAGTCCGATTTTACAAATACAATTGGGTCCTACTTTGATAACATGGTTAACAAGGGGCTAAATACAGTAATCGCACAGGTAAGACCTCATGGCGATGCTTTTTATGAATCAGCATATTACCCATGGTCAAAGTGCATTAGTGGAACAATGGGACAGGGCGTTGACTATGATCCCCTTGCCATTATGGTGAGTGAGGCACATTCCCGCGGTCTTGAAATTCACGCATGGCTTAACCCATACCGAACAATGAACGATGCTGAAATGGCGTTGGTCGACTCTAGTTTTCCAGTCAAACAATGGTATGATTCCGCTAATCGCTCCGATTATATGGTGCAAGTTGGTACTGACAAACGTTGGTGGTTAAAACCAGGCAACCAAGAAGTTCAACAACTTATCATAAATGGAGCAAAAGAAATTGCTCAAAAATATAAGGTCGACGGAATACATCTTGATGATTATTTCTATGGAACAAACGTTAGCACTTACGGCGATAGCGTCTCACAAGCAAAAGCAAACACAACTGAACTTGTAAAAGGGTTGTATAGTGCGATAAAATCAGTGGATTCATCAGTTAAATTCGGAATTAGCCCTGCTGGTGGATTTAGAGAAAACAATTCACTTCCAAGCTCAGATATGACGTATCTTTCAACAGACTTAAAGCTATGGTGTCAAAACAAAGGCTATATTGACTATGTTATGCCACAACTTTATTGGGGATATGACCATGCAACCCAACCTTATGTAATGTCACTTGACAAATGGCAGAATTTTGTAACAGAGGACAGCGTTACACTTTATATTGGGCTTGCACCGTCTGGACTTGATCACACAATTGTTGAAAGTCAAATCAAAGATATTGAAAATAGCTACAAAGCAAAAGGCTACTGCTTGTTCAGATACGAGTATATTCGTAGTATGAATTTGAATTAACACCAAATAAATTAAGGGATATCCTGTAGGGGTGGGGTTCACCCCCCCACCTATTCACCATAATTATATAACATAATGTTTACTGTGCTACATAAAACATTATAGCAAAGAACATTATATGAAAAGAGGATAAAAAAATTGCCGTATAAGAAAAAACAAGGCGTTGACCAAAAAAAGCTAATGCTTATAGTAGCCATTGTGGCAACAACTCTCATTTTAGTAGTAGCAGGACTTTTTGCTTTTTTTACCTACAAAAATGACAAAGAAGCCAAAGCAGCGGCTGCACTTGACGCTCTGCCTAGAATTGTTGTGCCAGCGGGGCATTTTGCACCAGTTTCCTACACATCTGAGGTGAAAAAAAATATAAAAGCAATCACCCTTAGACCTAAGATTGATATTTATAAAGACATCAAAGCAGATCAAAAAACACTTGAGGCTGAGGTTGACAAAGTGATTGCAGACGTAAAGTCACTTTCGTTTAACTCAATTATTTTGGATACAAGACTAGATGATAGCGTTGTTTTTGCCTCATCTACGCTTTCTTCAACTCCTGTTGACTTGTTGTCAATTTTATTGAAAAAGGCAAGTGAAAAAGAAATTAACGTAGCTGTCATCTACAACCTAACAGGCGTTAAGAACAAAGATGGCGAGCTGATTGATAGCTTTTTGCCATACAAAAATCGTCAAACCATAGCAGATGCAATGTCAGAACTTGCAGTGTATGAGGTTGCAGCCATTCAAATGGATAATTACTATCCGAAAAAAAATGGTGCATCATTTGCTGAATACCAGTCATATGGCTCTGTGGGGGAATATCCAGCATGGCTTAAAGACAATGTAAATGCAGTCATTGATGAGGTTATTAATCAAACTAAATTGACTAAGCCAACTTTACCGATTGGACTTTGCGTTTCAAGTGTTTGGGCAAATGCAGGCACAGTTAAAGAAGGCTCTCCTACTAAAGCAGAATTTGAATCGTTGGTTGACGGCTATGCTGATACAAAGGCATTGGTCGAATCTGGAGCAGTTGACTTTATCGACGTTAAAGTTCCTACTTCAACATTAAATTCAAATGAAAGCTTTACAGCTGTTGTTAACTGGTGGGGTAAAATCTGCAAAACAGCCCAAATGCCAATGTATATTACCCACAGCGGTGAGAGTGCAACAAATGCAAAACTTCAAGGTTGGAGTGGTACTGCCGAACTACCTCGTCAGGTTTCAGTTGCAGTGAAATCGGGCAACTACTATGGAAGTACATTCACAGGGCTTTCCACTCTTATGGCAAACCCTAACAAAAGCACAGACTACTTGAAAAAATGTTATACAGGAGAAATACCAGAAAAAGATATTTTTCAGGGTATAGAAGTTATTTCACCTAAACGAAACACTGTAACGTATGAGGAGAACATTCAGATTAAATTGAAATTTGACCCTAACGCTGATGTTTTGTTAAATGACAAAAAGGTTGAGGCATCTAGCCGAGGCGGTGCAAGTATTTGGGTACCTTTAAAAGTTGGCAAAAATGCCATCAAGTTAGAACACAAAGGGGAATCTACTATATTTAATGTTGAGCGTAAGGTTGTTATTTTCAAGGAAGTATCACCAAAAGGCGCAATTAAAGTTGCAGGATCATCTACAATTGAGCTTTCTGTTCTTGCATACAAGGACTCTAAGATTACAGCAACGATTAATGGTAAAACCATCACTCTTACAGAGGGCGGCGGCGGTGACGAAAATAACGCAGAGTCAGCTTATAGAGTTTACCAAGCCCAATTTACTGTACCTAAGGCTACCGCCAAGGACCAGTCAATCGGTACAATTAAATTTAATGGTAACTATCAAGGTGTGCCACAACCTGCCAAGGGCGCAACCATCACCATTGAAAAACTTGCAGATGAGGTGGATCCTGATTCTGCTACAGGTCAAATCTTTACCCATGCAATTGTAACTTCAAGATATGCCAATGTATTCCCATATAAAACTACAGGTTTTCCACAGGCGATTGACTATCAGCTTCCAAGTGGAACACAGGATATCGTTGTCAGTGAAAATGGAAACTACTTAAATCTTCGTTCAGGCAAAACTGTATTAAAATCAGATGTAACCCTACAGGATATTGCATTTGAAGGAAACAACCCAATTGCCAAAATGACGGCTGGGGTTGAGGGCAATGATACGGTAATCAGAGCTCAAATGAGTTGGAAATCACCGTTTAGCATTAACCTATCCCCTTATGCAAATTATTCTACCTCAATGGGTAAGAAAAATTACCAATTTAATGGAGATAGCGTTACAATTTTACTTGATTACGGAACAACTCTAAAACCAGAAAACTTCTCAGGAGATATGAGTGGTTCGCCAATTTTTGCTGGGATTTCACATAAGCGAATTAAAAATGAAGCACAAGGCACATGGCAGTATCAAATAACGCTTCCACTAAAACAGGCAGGACGTTATTATGGTGCTCATGCAACGTGGGAGGATAACACACTTGTAATACGCTTTAACCACCCACCTGCAAGCGGAAGCCTTAGTGGCTTGAAAATTGCAGTTGACGCAGGACATGGTGGCAAGGACACAGGTAATACTGCAGGACGTGACTCTGTTGAAAAGGACTTAAACCTTGAATACAGCTTTAAGCTCCAAGCCTCACTCCAAGCAATGGGCGCAGAAGTTTTCATGATTCGTGAAAGCGACACTACAGTTGATAATCACTATCGTGTCGATATGGCAGAGGCGAACGGTTGCGACTTATATATTGCAGTCCATCAAAATTCGTCTGGTGTCAACCCGAATGCTTATGGTGTTCAGACCTATTATAATGCACCATTCAGCCAACCACTCGCACAAATTATGCAAGCAAGCTTAGAAAATGTTGCACCTGCATCGCAATGGAATTATTGGAATGGTTCACAATCAAGCTATAACTTTATTGTCACCAGAGAACGTCAATTCCCATCAATTTTGGTTGAGTGTGGGTTCTTATCCAACAATGAGGATGAGGCAAGGGCACTTGATCCGTCTTATCAACAATCATTGGTTGATGCTATGGTACAGGGTATCTTAAATTACTATTCAGCATACAATTAATAAAGTGTAGGGGTTGCAGAATATGCAACCCCTATATTAATAGATACACATAGGCAAAGCAGAAATTTTTGAAAGAGGGTAAGGGAATTTGAATAACTATCGCATTATTGACGCACACGCACATATATTCCCTGCTAAAATAGCAGATAAGGCAGTCACCTCAATTGGAAAATTCTATGGTATTGAAATGGACCACGCAGGTGTAAGCGATGCTTTGATTAAAAGTGGGCGAGCAATTAATATAGAAAAGTACCTTGTATGCTCTACAGCAACAAAGCCAGAACAGGTTGTGCCTATTAACGACTTTATATTTGATGAATGCCAAAAGCACCAGGAATTTATTGGGTTTGCAACGCTCCACCCCGATATGGAAAATTTGGATGAAGAGGTTGAACGAATTTTGCAACGTGGATTTAAGGGGATTAAGCTCCATCCAGACTTTCAACAGTTTAACATTGATGACCAAAAGGCATTTGAAATATACAAGCGTGTACAGGGCAAGCTTGCAATTTTATTTCACACAGGTGATGATCGCCTTGAGTTTTCAAAGCCAAAACGTCTTGCAAGAGTATCTGATAAATTTCCAGATTTACGCTGTATTGCCGCACATTTTGGTGGCTACAAATGTTGGGATGAAGCATATGAGGTTTATGATAGCAAGAACATTTTTATGGATACTTCAAGTTCGCTTTTTTCCATGAGCCGTGAGCAAGCACTTAAATTTATTGACAAATTTGGGGTAGAACAGTTCTTTTTTGGTAGCGATTTTCCTATGTGGCGACATGAAGTTGAATTAAAACGTATTGAATCGCTAGAATTAGACAAAGTGAGCCTAGAAAAAATTTTATATGGTAATTTTGATGCTGCAATTCTACATTATAAATAGAATTATAAATTTATTTATACAATTTTTGATAATATAGTTGAATATATTTTAACAATCAGTTATAATGAAAAAAGTTGTTGTTTTTAAAAAAATGTTATAGATAGGAGAATGAGTTATGGGAATCAATTGGGGATATGAACTTGCAGTTGTTATAGTTGGACTAGTAGTCGTTTTTGCTGTATTGCTGATTTTAGTTGTGCTATGCGAGCTAATGGGTAATACTTTTAAGAACATTGACAAAAACAAAAAGGCAAAGCTAGATGCTAAAACAAACGAAACTAAAGAAGATAAAGCCACATCAAATTCTGTTATTAAGGCTGTAGCTAATGCTACTCCTGTGGTTGAAAGCGGGATAACAGACGATGTTGTTGCTGCAATTTCAGCTGCCATTGCTTGCATAATGGGCAGTGGTAACAAGTTTGCAGTAAAGAGTATTAATCGTGTTAAAGGCTCACGTCCAGCATGGAATATGGCTGGAATAGCTGAAAACACAAGACCATTTTAGTATCGTGACATTTTGATTGAGGGGAGCTACACAATATGTTTGAAGTATTTTTGAAAACCATGGAGGGGCTTTTTAAGGACTCTGGTTTCAGCAAATTATTTTCAAGTCCTAAATTGGTTGAAACATTTGGAGAATTTTGGGCACCGTTTATGCCTATTATAATGATTGCTATATCATGTGTATTAATTTATCTTGCAATTGCAAAAGGTTTTGAACCATTATTGCTTTTGCCGATTGCTTTTGGTATGTTACTTACTAACTTGCCTGGTGCAGAAATGTTCCATATGGAATTTTTCATGCAAAAGCATCCGGACATGGCGGCTGTACTTAATGACGGAGGTCTTATAGATTTCTTGTACCTCGGTGTTAAGCTTGGAATTTACCCGTCAATTATATTCCTTGGTATTGGTGCAATGACCGACTTTGGTCCACTCATTGCAAATCCAAAATCATTCTTGCTTGGTGCTGCTGCACAGCTTGGTATTTTCGTAACCTTCCTTGGAGCTCTTGCTTTGGGATTCCCAGAAAATTTTGCTGCTGCAATCGGTATTATCGGTGGTGCTGACGGACCAACTGCAATCTATGTTGCTACAAAACTTGCACCTAGTATTTTAGGCGCTATTGCGGTTGCGGCCTACTCGTATATGGCGCTGGTTCCGCTAATTCAGCCTCCTATTATGAGAGCGCTTACTACTAAAAAAGAGCGTGCAGTTGTAATGAAACAGCTTCGTCCTGTATCAAAGACTGAAAAGATTCTTTTCCCAATCTTTGTAACAGTAATTATTTCATTTATAGTTCCTTCAGCTACCCCCCTAGTAGGTATGCTGATGTTTGGTAACTTAATGAAAGAGTCAGGCGTTGTTGACAGACTTGTAAAGACTGCATCAAATGAATTGATGAATATAGTAACAATTTTGTTAGGTGTATCTGTTGGTGCAACTACAAAAGCCGAATATTTCTTAACTGGACAAACAATAAAAATTATCTTGCTAGGACTAATCGCATTCAGTATTGGTACTGCAGGCGGTGTTCTATTTGGCAAATTGATGTATGTTGTTTCTGGTGGAAAAGTAAACCCATTAATTGGTTCTGCTGGTGTATCCGCTGTTCCAATGGCTGCTCGTGTATCTCAAAAAGTTGGTGCTGAAGAAAACCCAACTAACTTCCTACTAATGCATGCAATGGGACCAAACGTAGCTGGTGTTATCGGTTCTGCTGTTGCTGCTGGTGTATTATTAAGTGTTTTCTCGCAGTATATAAAATAAATTTTTTTAACAACTTAAATGTTAAGATAAAGCCTTCCTTTTTCATTAAAAGGAAGGCTTTCTTTGCGCACTTTAGCATAAATTAGTAATTCCAAAACTGCATAGTAATAAAAAAGACAAATGCACTTGTTTAAAACTTAATTAGTAAAGTTTCTTTATACAGAGCGTTGTTGTAGAAGTTAACAGATTACCAACGCAAATTAACAAATTATTAACGTTAACTAAAATAGTGTAGTTGCGCAAAAATGGGAGTTATCAACACTTTCAACAGGGTTTTCAACAAGAACTTAAAGATTTTGAAAAGTTATCAACATAAAAACTTAAATATATGAGGTTTCAACACTACTTGTTGTATATTCACCTTTCATTGTGCCAAGAATGAATTGCTATAAAAATGTATGGACGAACAAGTTTTGTCCGAGGAGAGAAAACTATGATAAAGGGTGTAAACAAGCAAATTGTGGAGATAAACTATACTAAAAATGACTACATTGAAAAGGCAATTTTAATCATAAATCCAAGCAAGTCAAGCCTTCCAAAGGCAATCATAAGCCAAAAAGCAGACGATTATATGAAAACTATCATTGACAAAAAGCCCGAAGATTATATGCAAGCTATTATGAGCAAAAAACCAGATGAATATTTAAAAACTATAAAAAATCAGGCGAAAACTTTGAAAGATAGGCGAAAAATTCTAGCAATCATCATAGTTCTATCAGTTTTGCTAGTGATAACGGTAGCAACAATCATATTTTTGCTCATTGGGGCATAAAATTTTGGTAGATTAAAAAATTGGGGGTTTTATTATGATGCTTGCAAATAAAAAAAAGCTATTGTTTTTTGAAATAATCGGTGCATTGGTCGTATCGCTGGGAGCGTATGTGTTTCATTTTTTATATCAATGGTCTGGTAAAAATTTTGCAGTTGGACTTATTAGTGCCACAAATGAAAGCGTTTTTGAGCATACAAAGATACTCTTTTTCCCATATTTAATCTACGCAATCATTGAGTATTTCCTACTTGAGGTCGACTTAATACGCTACATTGTGGCAAAATCAATGACGGCAGTGCTGATATTTGTGCTAGTAATCACGGTATTTTATACGTATTCTGGCATTATAGGCTATCATATTTCATACGTTGATATCATTTTAGCGTTTTTATATATCTTCATTGCGTTTTTCATTTCCTACAAGCTAATTACGAGCAGAGCTGACATTGAAAAACACATTGTTTGGGCAGTTCCGCTCGTCTTAATTGTTCTGTTTGCAGAGGTGTTCTTTAGCATATATCCTCCTCATATTCCACTTTTCTTTGATATGCAGGATAAATATTATGGAATGCCAAAATAATGAAAAACTTGTCGTTAATTCTGTTGTAAACAGGTTGTACGTTATGTTATAATATATTGTATATGTAGGGTGGATTAGTATATCCACCCTCACTGCACAAACAAATGCAATAGAGGTGCAGCATTATGCTGCAGAAATGGTGGAATATATGGAAAACATCGAAAATCAAGATAAAGACACGAAACAGGAAGTTATCGCAGGACGCAACGCAGTAATTGAAGCCTTAAAAGCAGAGAATAATATCGACACAATTTTTATATCATCAACCGAAACACAAGGTAGTATTAACAAAATCAAAGCACTTGCAAGAGCAGCAGGACTTGTTGTAAAATCAAGTACAACACAAAAGCTTGACCTAATGTGCGACGGCGTTGCCCATCAAGGTGTTGTTGCGACAATTTCTTGTGCTGAGTATCAAACTGTTGAAGATATCCTTGCGGTTTCGGCGAAAAAGGGGACAGCTCCATTTATCATCATTGCTGATGAAATTGAAGATCCACACAACCTAGGTGCAATCATTCGTACTGCTGAGGCTTGTGGTGCAGATGGCGTTATCATTCCTAAAAGACGTTCAGCATCACTTTCTACAACAGTCTACAAGACTAGTGCAGGCGCAGCAAGCGTTGTCCCTGTTGCAAAAGTTTCAAACCTAGTTGCTTGTATGAAAGACCTTAAAAAGAAAAACATCTGGATTTATGGCGCACAAATGGAAGGGACAAGCTGGTGTGAGCTTGATTTTGCTGACGGTGGCGTTGCACTAGTAGTTGGTTCTGAAGGAAATGGTTTGACTCGCTTAATCAAAGAAGAATGTGATTTTTTTGCTACCCTCCCAATGTGTGGACAAATTAACTCATTAAATGCATCAGTTGCAGCTGGTATATTGATGTATGAGGTTACAAGACAGAGAATTAACAAAAATAAATAGTTGCTGCTTCATGTGGCAGAATAGGGGAACTTATGGCTTTAAAAAATTTTTCCGTTGATGATATCCTAGATGATATTAAAATTAAAAATGCAAAGGCGAAAAATGAACCCTTGAGCGATATGCAGCACGTTGACGAGATGATTAGGGACATCCTAATCAAGCGACAGGTCGATGAGAAAAAGCAAGAACACCGCTCCGTGTCATTGCGTGAGAAGAAAAAGCTTGAAGACGAAATTATGGCTCAAACTAAAAGCTTAACAGCGGAGTTCAAAAAACTTCAGAAGATGCCGCAATATGCGCAACAATCTGAACCTGTATCTAGCCATACTGCCGAAATTAAGCTTGGGGCAATCCATAAAGAGCAGAAAGTCAAATATCGTGATACCAGTGAAATTGAAATTCCAAAAGAAATTAAAGATAAAAAAGAGCAAAAGTACCAAGACCTAAAAAAAGTTGCAAACGACCAACATATATCTCAAGATATGAAAAATATATCTAGTCATTTCGGTAAAGTTAATGATACGATTGCTAGTGAAAGCGGTACAAAGACTGACATTACCCAAGAAAATTACAAAGAATTGAAGTCAAACCGTAATAAAAAGATTGATAGGTTTGTAATTGATCATAAAAAACCTGAACCAAAAGAAGAACTTGTGCCTGAATTTGAAAGTCCGATTTTGCAAAAACCTCAAGAGGAAGTTGTTGTAAAACAGGTTGAGAGGATTGCAAAAACTGAAAAAACTTCACAAGAAGAAGTTTGCTCTGAGTATGAGTATAATAATAAAAGCCAAAATGAGGAAGTTGTTAAGAACCTTGCTTTAACTGCTAAATCTATAAAGACTTCCCTTGTAATGCTGACTATCCTATCAATTGTGTCGGTGGCTTTGTTTTTCACAAAGACCACACAGGAGAGCTTGTTGCTTGCTTTGAATTTCCCAGTAACACCAGCCATTTATGCGCTCATTAACATAGGTGTTTTGCTTGTTGCAATGCTTTGCTCTATGTCAATCTTTGCAAATGCCATTTCAAGCCTTGGAGAACACAAAGCCGACAAAGATTTACTTTACACGCTGATGCTGATTGTTTGCTTTTTGGCAAACGTCGCACTCTGTTTGAAATCAGACAAGCTGTTAGTTTCGGGGGTAACACTCTATACTCCGATTGTTGTAATTCTCTTGTACATAAACTTTTTAGGCAAATCCCTATCTATTAAAAAGATAATTAAGAATTTTGAATTTGTTTCAAATGACGAAGAAAAGTATGCTTTGACACAGGTTACCGACATTAAAATGGCAAACGCTATGACAAAGGGTGTCGTTGAGGGCGAGGTTGTTTTGGTGAAAAACGTCAAAGTAGACTTCTTTCAAAACTTCCTAGCAAACTCATTCAAGGCTGATTTAAGCGACATAATTGCAGCGAAAATTGCAATATATGCGCTACCAGTTGCAATTATTATTGCAATAATAGGCTACCTTTTGACCAAGGATATTTACATTGCAATTACCCTATTAAGTGGCACAATGTTAATGCAAACAGGGATAATTTCTGCAATCATTGTGGCTTTTCCACTTTATGATACAGCAGAAGTGGTCAACCATTTTTCCGGCATGATGCCAGAATACAGCGCAATTACTACCTATAAAGATACCGATGCGATTTTGGTGGATGCAAACGACTTGTTCCCCGAAGATGCGGTGGTTTTACATGGAATAAAGACGTTCCAAGGCAAGCGCATTGATGATGCAATCATTGATGCGGCAAGCGTTCTTTGCTCTGCAAATAGCGTGCTAAAAGGCGTATTTTTGTCGATTATCAATCATAAAACTGAGCTGTTAAAGCCAGTAGATTCAATTATATATGAGGATTTAATGGGCATTTCTGCATGGGTTGACGAGAAGCGCGTCCTCATCGGAAATCGTGATCTTATGATAAATCACTCCATTGCTGTTCCGAAACCAGAGTACGAAACCAAGTACAATCAAGAGGGCAATGAGGTTGTTTTCCTTTCTTGTGGAGGCGAGCTTTGTGCTGCATTTATCATCCAATTTGGAGCAGACCATACGGCAAGTGACGTGGCAAAGTTGCTTTATAAAAATGACATTGTGGCAGTCATTAAAACGGTCGACGCTTGTATCACAGGTGAGATGCTCGAGCGTGTGTTTAACGTAGACAGTGGATTGTTCAAAATACTACCAGCAAGGCTACACGGTGGCTTTGATGTCCAAATGCAACCAATAGAAAAGGTTGACTCAATGCTAGGAAATAAAGGCTCGCTTTTTGGATATATCGTTTCAATTGTAGCTTGTAAAAAGCTTGCGTCTTGCACAAAACTTGGCGGAGTAATGTATATTGTCAGCGCAGTTTGCGGAGTTTTGCTATTAGCTGTAATGGCTGTACTTAAAAACCTTGCAGTAATGGGTAACTTACAGATGTTCATTTATATGGCATCTTTTGCAACCGCGTACTGGACTTATGAGAAAAACATGAAGCTGTAAATTTATTTGTATCACAAATGGGAAGCTTGCCTATCCACTAGCAATCTGCAATATTATAGTATTGAGTTTACAATCGTAACGATGTATCCTTATGCTAAATTGATGCGAAGAAAATGAATATAATGTGTGTTTGTAGGGGCGCATAATATGCGCCCCTACAGTTCCCAATCAATTTAACGTCAAACACTTCAAAGTGTTTCCCTCTTGTTTTGTTTGTGCATAATAAACACACTGCAACGAAAAAAATTTACATTGTTGCAGTGTGTTTTTTTATTGCATTGCATAGGCAATAGTGATATAATTTAAATTATTAGATGATGTTTTATATGAAATTTACACAAAAACCACCTAATATGTCGATAGAGCTAAAAAAGACAAGCTTATCGTCCCCAACATTTCCGCAGGGGTGTTGGAGTACAAAAATAATCTGTGGAGAAATGGTGAATTTATGAAACAGTATACGGCAGATAAGATTAAAAACATTGCGATTGTAGGACACGGCAGTTCTGGAAAAACAACCTTGGCGGAGGCACTTTTGTACTTAAACAATGCCAGCGATAGGTTTGGAAATATTGCAGACGGAAATACAGTATGTGATTTTGATGCAGAGGAAATCAAGCGGAAAGCCTCTATTAGCTTAGCTGTTGCACCATATGAGTACAATAATAATAAGATTAATTTGCTCGATACTCCCGGACTTTTCGACTTCACAACAGGAATGTATGAAGGGATTCGTGCTTGCGATACGGTCTTAGTCACTGTATCTGGAAAATCAGGCGTTACAGTTGGCACAAAAAAAGCATATAAACTTGCGAAAAAGTATGGCAAGTCATGTATGATATTTGTATCAAAAATGGATAGAGATAGCGCTGATTTTTACAAGGTGCTAGAGCAACTAAAAACTACATTTGGACCATCGGTTTTCCCGTTGGTGGTGCCATATGGATCAGATAAGTCAATCGAGGGTTATGTTGACCTTTTGAATATGAAAGCATACAAATATGAAAATGGCAAACCAATTGAACAGCCATTGCCACAAACTGAACACCGTGTGGAGGGCTTGATTGCGGCTATCAGCGAGGCTGTTGCAGAAACTGATGAGGCTTTGTTTGAGAAGTATTTCTCCGGTGAACAATTCACCCAAGATGAGCTTGTAAATGGTGTTCACAACGGCGTTCGTGCTGGAAGTATCACACCAGTTTACTGTGGTTCTGCCACCGCATCTGAGGGAATAGACCTACTAAGATTGGGAATTGATGTGCTTTTACCAAGTGCGGCGGAAGCTACAGGCGAGATGGGCGAGAACGATAAATCTGAGCAAGTTGAGGTGGTATGTGATGCGACAAAACCACTTGTAGCCTATGTGTTTAAAACTGTAGCAGATCCATTCGTTGGTAAACTTTCTTATATAAAAGTTATTTCTGGTAAACTAGCTTCTGGAACAGATGTTATTAATATGACAACCAAGAAAACTGAAAAGGTTGGTAAAACTGTATATTTACGTGGAAAAAAACAAGAGGATGCAGAATTTTTGACTGCTGGAGATATTGGTGCTGTTGCTAAAATGGAGGCAAACACTGGCGATACACTTTGTGTTTCTTCTGCAATTATGCTAGAGAAGGCTAAGTTCTCAAAACCATGCTATTCAATGGCAATTTTGCCTAAGGCTAAGGGCGATGAAAGCAAGATTTCACAAGGCATTACAAGACTTCTTGAGGAAGATGGAGCACTTTCATTTGAGATTAATACTGAAACCCACCAACAGATTATTTCAGGATTGGGTGAGCAACACCTTGACGTTTTGGTTGCAAAGCTAAAATCTAAATTTGGGGTTGAAGTAACCCTTGAACCACCAATTGTGGCATATCGTGAAGCCATCCAAAAGAAAGTGCGTGTTCAAGGCAAACATAAGAAACAATCAGGTGGTCATGGTCAATTTGGCGATGTATGGATTGAGTTTGAGCCTTGCGTTTGTGAGGATTTGATGTTTGAAACAAAGGTAGTTGGTGGCTCTGTTCCAAAGAGCTACTTCCCAGCGGTCGAAAAAGGATTGAGAGATTGTATCGGACGTGGAATTTTGGCTGGCTATCCAGTTGTAAACCTAAAAGCGACTTTGGTTGATGGATCCTATCATCCAGTTGATTCATCAGAAATGGCATTTAAAATGGCGGCAACTCAAGCCTATAAAGCAGGGTTACAGCAAGCGACACCTGTGTTGCTTGAGCCGATAGGTCACCTTAGTGTAATCGTTCCCGATGCAAACACAGGCGATATGATGGGCGAGCTTAACAAACGCCGTGGTCGTGTGCTTGGTATGAACCCCGATGAAGAAGGAACAGCTATGATTGAGGCAGAAGTTCCTATGAGCCAGATGCATGATTTTGCCACACTGCTGCGTCAACTGGCACAGGGTAGCGGTAGCTTTACTTACAAATTTGAACGTTACGAACAGCTTCCAAATCAATTGGTTGCTGGGGTTATCGAAAAGGCGCAATCCATGATGGAGAAAGATGAATAAGACTATTATAAATGTTCGCATGAAAATTTAAGCAAAAGAGTAACCGAGCATAGTAGATATCTACTATGCTCGGTTTTTATATGTCGTAAGAAGTTTTATTTTGGGAGACTGGAAGGCTTATTCTAGTGTGTAGTATTTGTATTTTTACATTGAATCATTAGTGTTATCAATTTTAAAATAATCTACACGAGTTTTTAATAATTGTGCCTGTGAATTAAGTTCTTCACTAGCTGCAGCGCTTTCCTCGGAAGTAGCAGAGTTTGTTTGAACAACCGCTGAAATCTGATCAACACCTTGTGTTACCTCATTAATTGATACTGATTGCTCAGTAGTTGCGTTTGAAATTTGCTTCATTAATTCGGCTGTTTGGTTAACGCTGTTAATAATATTATGAATTGATTGTGCTGTTTCGTTAGCGTTCTTTGTACCAGTTTCAACTGCCTCAATCGAGACTTCAATTAAAATAGCAGTATCTTTAGCGGCATTTGCACTTTTGATTGCCAAGTTTCTAACTTCACCAGCAACAACCGCAAACCCTTTGCCTGATTCTCCGGCTCTAGCTGCCTCAACGGCTGCATTAAGTGCAAGTATGTTAGTTTGGAACGCAATATCATCAATGGTTTTAATGATTTTGCTAATTTGTTTAGAAGAACTGTTGATTTCGGTCATAGAAGAGATCAATTGTGTCATATGGTTGTTGCTAATTTGTACTTCATCAGAAGCCTCACTTGCAAGTTTAGTTGCAGTTGATGCATTTTCAGCGTTCATATGGACATGGTCAGCTACTTCGGTAATGGTAGCTAGCAATTGTTGAACAGCACTTGCTTGTTCGGTTGCGCCTTGAGCAAGAGATTGAGATGCATTTGACACCTGATAAGAACCACTTGCAACTTGGTCAGCAGCTTCTCCAATTTCTAAGAAAGTGCTTACAAGGGTGGCTTTAATATTTTCTAACGATGTCTTTATCTTTGAAAACTCTCCGACATAATCACACTGTAAATCAAATATTAAATTTCCCAAAGCAATTTGGTCTAGTACCGCAGAAACTTCATCAATATATTCTATGTATTGTTTCAGACGATCAACCGTACTTGCAATTGCCTTGGAAACTTGACCAATCTCATCGTGTGATTTTGTTTCCACTTTAATATCAAGATTTCCATTTGCAATTTGTTCTGCCACATCTTTAAGTTTTCTAAGAGGATTTACAATGCCCCTAGATACAATAAAAATGATGCCTCCCAATATTAAAAGCGCAATAGTGGCAATAATCAATACTATTATCAGAACTCTGGTATAAGTACTGTTAAATTCTTTTTCTGGCAATCCTGTGGTAACAGTCCAGCCAGTTTTGCCAACAGTAGCTACATATCCGTAATTGAGTTGATCAACAGAAGTATAAGAAATTGAGCCCTCGGTTTTATTTGTAATTGCATCTATTACATTAGGGGACAAATTGGCTTCATCTATTTTTTT
>JBAQWI010000400.1:0-1652 GCA_049298835.1 Oscillospiraceae bacterium | reverse complement strand
TCTGAAAACTATCCTAAGTTGCAAGGTAGATATAATAATGTGTGTAGACCGGGGGAGGCCCGGGAGGGTGGTTAGTAAATAGGGGCAGAGGGGTACAGTGGTACAGTGCCAGATGAGTTAAAGTTAGCTAGGGTCATACCCATATTCAAAAAAGGAGATAAAGGAGAAATACTAACTATAGACCCATTTCTTTGCTAAATGTTTTTCATAAAATACTTGAAAAATTGATGTACAAGAGATTATATAAATTCTTAGAAAAATTCAATGTATTATACGATAAACAATTTGGATTCAGGGCAGGACATTCCACAGCTATGGCGCTAATTAATATTATTGATACACTATATGAAAATTTAGATAAAGGGCAGTATGCTGTGGGGTTATTTATAGATATCCAAAAAGCTTTTGACTGTGTAAATCATGAAATATTATTAAATAAATTGCAATATTATGGAATAAGAGGGCAAGCAAACATGTGGATTAAGAATTATTTAAGTAATAGACAACAATATACCTCGGTAAATAATACAAAGTCCAACATTTTGAATATTAAATATGGTGTTCCACAAGGATCTGTCTTGGGCCCGCTATTGTTTTTGCTTTATGTTAATGACATTCCAAATTTTGGAAGCTACAATAATCTGAATTTATTTGCTGATGACACAAGTTTATTTTTGTTTGACAACGACATACAGATTTTGATTCAAAATTGCACTAAAGCTTTGCATTCACTTGATAGCTGGTTTAAAGCAAATAAATTAAGTTTAAGTTATGACAAATGTGTGTATTCAATGTATGGATTGCCAACCAAAACCCAAATAGCTCTTCCTCCATTAATGATAAATAATGTTAAATTAAAACGACTGCAAACCGTAAAATATCTTGGGGTATATATCGATGAATCCCTAACCTGGAGAGATCACATAGCTTTAATCATAGGTAAGCTAACTAAATACTGTGGATTGTTTTACAAATTGCGTCACATTATGCCCCGTACTGTATTAAAAAATATATATTTTGCATTTGTTCATTCACAGATTGTTTATTGCATAAAGATATATGCAAATACTTGCATCAGTTATCTAGAACCTCTTATTAAACTAAACAATAAAATTCTCAGAATATTACAATTTAAACCATGGAACACTCACACCATAATACTATATAGAAATTTTAAAACTCTCCCTCTTCCAGAAATTCATGATTTTTTTATTCTAAAGTTTATGCATAAATTTTATCACAACAAAGAATGTTTACCCAAAATATTTCACCATTATTTTGCTGAAAATTCAGCTGTTCATCAACACAATACTAGGCAAAAACAATTGCTGCATTTAAATCATATAAAAACATCATTTGGTCAAAAATGTATTAAATACAAAGGAGCATTTCTGTGGAACGATATGTCACCTGGTATTAAGTTGTTCAGAGGAGAGCAAATATTTAAACGAAAGCTTAAATTACTGATGCTAAATCAAATAAACTAGTTCAATCTGCTTGACTCGTGGCTGGTACCCTGTGAAGTTGTATCTGTTGGACTCATGGCTGGAGCCCTGTGGAGTTGTATTTTGGAGAGCAAATTATTGAGAGTGTTTATTTTTTTAATAATAAATATTGTTATTACTTGGGTAACACTGAACAAAATCAGCCAT
>JBAQWI010000399.1:0-18077 GCA_049298835.1 Oscillospiraceae bacterium | reverse complement strand
GAATAAGAACATATCAAGAATTGATTGCGAAAACCCAACTGATTTCACAACCGATTGTCATACCTATTATTTGTGTAACAGGAGAAAAGCACACAGTTTTATCTGCTACTTCTGAATTAAATCAGTTGCTGTTAAATGCTGGCTATTCATGTAAGTCGTTTTATTATGGAAATAAGGCTAGTTATAGTTATAGTGATATTGACTGGATACCAATGAATGTTCCTGTAGAAAAATTATTAGCCTTTCATGTGGCTCTATTGGAATTGAGCCTTGTCTTGGTGGCAAATGACATGACCGAAGATATTTCTGAAATTGGAGATGCACATATTTGCTTTTCACCAAATGCAAAACGAAATCAATATGATGGTGACAATACTACAATTCCACAGAACTATACTATTGAAAATTTGAAACGTGCAGTAAAATATATTGAAAAAATTGGGAGCGAAGAATAAACTGCTTATTGCAGTAATATCTTCGCTCTTTTCTTTTCTTTTCAATAATCTGTTGTTTTGAATTAATATTTATTATAAAAAGATTTTTTTATTTTTTATTAAGCTATGCCTGAAATACACATATCATAATATTACCAGACTGGCATTTGGCCAGTCTTTCTTTTTTACTGATTTCACAACCTATTGAAATTTCATTTGTGATAAAATATGGGCAAGGGTCGTGTCAATCATGTGCAGGACCCCCCACAGCTTCCAGCACGAGCATTTTAGTCGATGGCATAGTGGAAGATAGTTTCTATGAGATAAACTATCTGATAGAAATTTTGTCTTTACTCAATTACAACCACCACACCTAATTCTTCAACTTCAACAGTGAGCAGCACTCCGCATACTTTGTATTAGAAAACATATCAACTACATTTAAAATTAAACTAATTATTAGTCAGTTTTAATTACGGTAAGGCTGCGCATTATTGCTATAATTGTCACCCTACCCAATATCTCATTTTTCGCCTAATTGGAAGTTAGTAGACCTTAATAAAAACTATATCTTTCATCAGTAGAGTTAATTATTAACCATGTGCACCCAATAGATATATTCCTATAACAAATGCTAAACCGATTAAAATAGCAAATGTTACACGCAAAGCGGAAACAGGAGTTTTGCCGCCAACCTTGCCTGTCTGACCATTCACCATAAATTGATATGTCTTTCGTTTGTACTTAAATGAAGAAATCCACACAGGGAGTAGCAAATACTTGTATGTAATATTTTCGTGAATAGTCTGAAAGTTCAAACTATCTACTCTGTCTGCAAAGTGTTGGCTTTTTATCTTATCTGTAATTTTTTTAGATAATAACTTTCTAATTATTGATTTAGCATTTTCCCATGCTTCCTTTAGGCCGATAGAATAACGCTCTGATATAAAACCTGCAAGATATTCAGGTTTATATTCCACATTATTTTCTGTGTCAAATGGCTCTATTGACTCAAACAAGTACGCTGGGTGATTTGCTGTTCCAATAACTGCTTGGTCATTTAATGTCTCAGTATAGATGCCCTTAGTAGAATTCCAATCGGTAACAGTCTTTGTTTTACCGTCACCTATGGCCTCTTCTCGATTTTTACCGTATCTAGCAGTATATTCGGAGGTGGTCTTAGTATCAAATGTCCAATATGGCACATAAATACCTTTAAAAGCGTCTGGTTTTGCTTTTTGTTTTGCCTCTTTAGGACAGAACAGTTTATGCTTAATCCAATGAAAGAAATTTAGCCCAGCCAGCTTTTTATCAATTTTGAACGGGCAAACTCCACTAGGGGCAAGAGTATCTTTACCCTTTTCTTCCATTACTTGGTTAGATCCACAATAAGGACATTCTCCCGCAATTTGCAAAGCATCATATATAGACTCTCCACCACAAGATTTGCAAATAACAGTTTTGGTTTCTGAACCCCAATTGCAGTTTCCAGTTTCCTCTGCTGAGTTAAAATCAAGTTCCTGAGCTTTTGAGCATCCATTTTGATGAATAATTTGTTGCTTATGCCCACAAAAAGGACATAAAAGCCCTCCTGTGCTAGGATCAAAATCCATTGCTCCTCCACAATCATCACATTTTTCGTCAGTTTCTTCTTTTGTTTCCACTACATTATCTTGGTATGTCTCATTTTCCAATTCAGTTTTATCCATCCTACAAGCCTTCTTTCGATTATTATCTAATTATTTCTGAATATCACTATCATTAAATAAGTCACCACATCCTGGGCAGAACTTTGGAGGTTGCTGAGGGTCTAACGGCTCCCAACCACATTTATCACATTTATATAGCAGTGCATCTAGTGGCTTTGGCTTAGCACATTCAGAGCAGAATTTCCCTTTGTTTATTGCTCCACAAGAGCAACTCCACCCATTGTTTTCGGCTTTTAATTTAGCACACTCGCAACAAAATTTACCTGTATTTCTTGCGCCACAAGAGCAAGTCCATTCACCATCAGCAATGGGCTTTGGTTTAGCACATTCTGAACAAAATTTACCCACGTTGCGAGTAACTCCACATTCACATTTCCAACTATTTTCTGTATTTGCACTTTGCTGAGATTGTTGAGTTTGATTTCCCATGGCAAATAAATTCTGAGCATTAACGCCTCCGGCTTGCTGTGCCATACCCATACCCATGAAGCCCATCATTGCACCGTTTTCATTAGAGGCTGCCATTCTCATAGCATCTGATTGAGCACCAACCATTGCTGCGGCTGCCATTGTTGGATCTCGCATAACTGCACTTTTTTGAAGTTGCTTTATCATATCTTCGTCTTCTTTGGAAGCGGTAACAGAATTGACACCAAAGGAGGCGATTTCAATTCCTCGCAGCTTACCCCATTTTGCAGAAAGGACAGTATTTAGTGCATCTGCGAGTTCCATTGTGTGTCCAGGCAGAGCGCTGTAGCGTACTCCAATCTCAGATATTTTAGCAAACGCAGGCTGTAACGCTGTTAATAGTTCAGACTTAAGCATACTGTCAATTTCATCTCGACTATATGTATCGTCTACATTTCCACAAACGTTTGCGTAAAAAAGCATAGGATCAACTACTTTATATGAATATTCACCATTACATCGAATAGAAATGTCAATATCAAGTCCAATATTTTTATCAACAACACGAAATGGAACGGGATTTGCTGTACCATATTTGTTGCCTAAAATCTCCTTTGTGTTGAAAAAGTAAATACGTTGGTCCTTGCCTGGATCACCACCCATAGTAAACCGTTTGCCAATTGTGGAAAAGGTTGTTGGAATAGTGTCGCTTAATTTACCATAAAAAATGCTAGACTCAGTTGAGGTATCATAAACAAATTCACCAGGCTCAGCGCAAAGTTCTGCAACCTTTCCTTGTTCTACGATAATCATACACTGACCGTCGTTCACTGCTATAATTGAACCATTTGATATTATGTTTTGCTCACCTTTCGTGTTAGAACTTCGTTTTGATGTGCGTTTTTGTCCTTTGGTTACCAAAACGCTCTCATCCAATGACTCACAATAAAAGTACTCTCTCCATTGGTCAGCAAGAACACCTCCAACCGCTCCAACACCTGCTTTAAGTAATCCCATATTTTGACTCCTTTCAAACTTTAAAATATAAACATATTAATCTTTGATTATATTTATGTATTCATCAATATTAACTATTAACTCTTATGTATACACTATCATCAAAGCTTAGCGCTCGAACAACAAATTTAGAATATTTTTAAAAGACAAGATAAGTTTAATACTAGAACCTTTTCCAATGTCTACAATATTTAATAGTACTCTTTTTCATAAATTATTATGAGTAATATATTGTTTTAACCTGATAATACGAAGGACTAGATATTGATTTCACTGTTAATTTTTCACCTAACGCCATCTTCACAGTATTGCTATAATCAGCTGTATTTAATAAACATAATTGGCAATTGAGCGCCCTATAAGTTAGCAATTGGCTATGCTCAAATTTCTAATAATGGCCAATAATCGGCTTATCCTTTTTCTTATGTTTCCTGTGTGGATCATATTTCTGCCAATAACCAGCTTTTTCATTGTATCGACAACGGCCCTCATCCTTATGTACGGCATGTCCGATATATATCATACCTAAAGGATTTACATGTTGTGGAATATCAAGAATTTCTCTTATAGTTTTCATCCTTGATTCAATCGGGAAAATACCAATCCATACACTCCCAAGGACTATATCAGTTGCTGCTAATAGCATATTCTCAATCGCCGCACTACAATCACATATCCACAAATCTTTATCCTGACCTTTTAGTGTTAGATTAGAATTACCACAGACTACAATTGCAGCTGGTGCATTATACTTGGCAAAAAACATTTTGTCCCGTATTTTATTAAGCACCTCGATTTGATTGATTACAATATATTCCCACGGCTGCGCATTTACTGCTGTAGGTGCTGAAAACGCTGCCTTTAACAAAATATTTATTTCATCCTCACTTACTCGCTCATCTGTATAATCTCTACAGCTTCTTCTATTATAGATTGCTTCAAGTGTCTGCATAGTTATCCTTTCCTCCCAATTATATTCAAAAAAATAATTGTCACTCTGTTTGTTAATCAATATAAATAATTGTAATTTAAAAATAAAATTATTTTCTTCCCAAGCTATCCCATAAATTAGCGATTTCTATCATTCTCACAACATACTCCTGTTTATTTTCATGATAGTTATGAAGACTTACATTGTCTTTATTTTACAATGCAATGTCAGCACCCATTTCATTTGCTATTTTACAATATTTTAATTCTTTTTGCAGGTTCTTTTCTAAGCTATTTTCAGGCAAAAGTTGTAATAAAGCTACTTTAAGATTTTGCATAATAAAGGTTCCTTTCTAATTTCAATTTTGTTGATTGGTAAGATTATATAAGTAATCTCAAAGGGCAAAACCGCACATTATCTATGTAATTGGTTGTCCATCATAAACATAATGGGAAGCTCACGTACACATGATATTTCAGCGATCTTGGTTAATCTCGAAGCGTGTTCGGCATATCGGGCATTCATATGTATGGGTATATTGTGATATTGACCCATCTTTCCGAATATACCCTTTACTCTTCATTTCACTTCTCGGGATATTACGAAGTTCTCCCTTACACTTGGGACAAAATTTTATATCTGGCTGTACCCCAGTTTTGTTTGCCATTTTTGCAATCTCCTTTTATAAATATAATGCGAAAATGATACTTAATTATGGCTACATAAGCAAGCTTTGAAAGTAGAGTAGGTTGACTTATATTTTGCTGTTGCTAAAGTACATTAACTTGATGTCCATCAAATCCTCCCTAAGTGCAATTGCCGCATCATGATCTCGACATGTTATTGTGCGTAAAACAGCGAAAACACCGCTCCATGCAACACGTGCGATTCCCAATAAAAGCACAACGCTTACCCCCCAACTGGCAACAGTTACAAAATCAAGCTGTCCCAAATTCCCAGAGTATATACCAGCCACATATGTAATAACAGGCAGGATAATTGCTTTCACAAAATTACTGCAAATAGTTAGAAAGTTTTTAAAGGGGATTTTTGATTCAATACGTCTTGTGAGACGTACCGTTAATTCTTCGACTTGTTCTGCACTAAACAAGTTTTTTCCATTCAAAGCTGTTTTTAAAAAAGACACTGTTTCTTCAAGATGGTGTTGCTTACTTAAGAGAAACTGCTGGTATTGTTTTACTGTATATCTATCTACAACTAGAACTGTTATGCATTCTCCAATTAGGGTTATTAACATCAGAAGCGATGATTTAAACTTAATGCATGCTATCACAGAGATTACAATCACTATCATAAGTATTGCAAAACCTATTGCGAGCATTTTATTTTTCTTGCAGAATCCTTTCACTTTGGAAAAATTCAAATCATATATTTGCGCGCGATATGCCATGATCAGATTGTCTAACATGCTTCGCATTCCTTTCACTTATAGTTCTGTCGGTTTCTTTTGGGGAAGCACTTAAATAAACGCACTATATCGAATGCTTTTATTATCCTAATTATACCCAATAATAAGCACCTTTTCTATGATACCTATGCATTTAGTGCTTATCAAATTAAACACAATGAGTAATTCATAATATATCGAAATTAAAATTAGATTTAAACAAAAGTATTCTATGGACTGAGTGGTTAAGAATTAAATTCTGTTCTTAACAATGCTAGCTTTTCGTGAATAGCATAAACCTCTCTCTGAAGCGCATTATCTTCAATATCAATTGCTGGTTGAAAGATATTCATATTACCTTCAAAGTGGTTAAACTCATTGAGCAGTGTTTTTCTTGATGTGAAAAATACCCTGTATTGTAGTTTTTCCCATACCATTAGGAGCGTAAACTACTACCATCCCACATTGCCCCATCATTTTAAATTCAAGACTATTGTGTATCGTCATTATTCTAACAAATATTTCCACATTAATCAACTTCATTTTCAAGTTCGTCGACATTATCATTAAACTTGAAACTAATATCTTCTGGGATATTCTCATCAGGACATTCCTCATAAATGGAATCAGCCGTCTGTCCTTGCGGATGAGATATGAAATGAATATCTTTGCATTCTTGCCAACGGAATGTTTTGTTATCTTTTTGGGATGGTACACATTTCGTTGAGCTTGCTACTTCTATGTAGTCACCCTTCTTGATATACTTTGCAAGATATTCTGCATTGTTTCTCCATGCAATAAAGAAAACAAAATCAGCATCATAACCACCTTCTTTATTTTTATAAGTCCTCCTTACTGCTAGTGTGAAGGTTACCTTTGATATGCCGTTGACCTTTGTGAGGGTAGGCGTTTTAGTAATCCTACCACTATATACACATACGTTCATTTTAAGTTCCTCTTTTTCAAGTTATTTTCCTTCCAATAATTCAAGTCAACAACAAATTTGCTACCTCTCTTTATAGACTCATCAACATTCTGCATAACATCTAAAATATTATCAGAAGAAATACATATATGCCCACCACATTTTTTATCAGCAAGTGTGAAAAATAGGGCTAAATGCTCATCTTCATCAAAAAAATGAGATAATACTAAAATTAATTGTTCCCCATCAAGGTCACCTTCACGTTCAATAAAGAAATTAAATATATTCTCTTCATCACTTGTTTTTGTGAAAAATGTGGTTGTAGCAAGAGTTTCAAATATTTCTCCTACTTGGTTTATCATTTCTTCATCAGATGAAACACTTGAACATCCGTTTTGGTATGCGTTTACAAACATTGATAAGTCAAATAACGCATTTTGTAATTGAGATTTTGTTTTCAAATCATGTAGTGGTGTGTTTTTGATACATATTTCTTCTATTGATTTCATTAAATAAAGCACTTCCTTAATATAAAATAAAAGTTAAGCAAACAGAACAATATAACGATTTCATGAGCGTACCGCACAGATATCCGGTGCCCTTGACATAATGCCAATAACTTTGACAACGTGACTCTGGATATAATGCTCTTGCAAGACCATACATATTCAATTTATCTTCTTTCAATAATGTTTCAAAAAGTAATTGTACTCTTGGACTATCAGCAGAAGGAAGTACAGTATCGCTATCATCTTCATCAAAAAACTCTGATTTATAATGCTTTGCCGCCAATGGAATTACAACTAAATATTCAATTAGTAGTGGCACAACAATAACAATAGTTAGCATAATAATGAGCATAGTTTTTTCAAATAGCAGTAATGACAATACTACTGATAAAACACTCGCTACTATATTAGCACCCCCACTTGCATCAATAATGCTTTCTTCCATATTTTCTATCATGAATTAACCACCTTCAAAAACAATTCAGCTGTCATATATAAATTTGATGTTATTTTAGTTGCCATATCCCATATGTCTGCCTGTTTTGTATTTTCGAAATGTCCGTTACAAACTCCCGTATTGCAACAATCCATATCTATATTTTCAGCAAGACAACTTAAATTAATTCTACAAATGTTTCTAACATTGTCTTCTGAAATACAGAACATTGAGTCTTTATCTAAAAGAGCGTTTTTATAAAATAGCATATATCCAACAACAATGTTATCCAATATAATTTCATATTGATTTAGGCTATCAAAAGATTTTATTAAAAAGTCCCCGTTATTAATACTCAAACGTGGACATTCCCCAATAAAACTATCAATATTTTTGTCAATCACATCCGCACTGATTTGTGCAATCTGTAGTCCGCATTTTTCACATTTCCCAAATACCATAGAAGAATCAAGTTTTGACCAATATTCTTCAGGACAATCTATTGAATCTCCATCAAGATAAAGGTATTTTTCCTCACACTCAAGACTTGGTTTATTGTTTTGAAGTGAGTATTTTATTAAGTGCTGTTTACAATGTGGGCATGCAAATGAAATGTTGTTATTCTCATTAAATCTAAATTCTTTATTACTAATTACCGATAAAAAATATAAATCACTTATTGTCATAAAAATTTCTTTCCCTTCATGTAATGTTTTTAGCTCACCATTTTTTTCATTGATAGATAGTTCACTTAAAAGAAACAAATCCAGTTAAATATGTTTTTAAATCATTATCGTTGTATTTAGAGATATCAAGTACATTTCTTGTTGTATAACCTTTATAATTAACATAATCATATTCACCAAAGCCGCCATCAAAATTTTCGAAAACATTTTCATATACAATGATTCCGTTAATGGGGGTGCTTTCTTCGTTACTATTTACCTCTTGTAAATAACCTACAAAGTCCACTTTAAAAGCTTTTCTTTTTAATATTTCTAATGAACTTTTTTCTTGATTAAGTATATTTATTTTATTGTTAAAGCACATTCCTTTTCCTGAAACACCCATAACAAGAAGATTGGGAGTTGAACTGTCTTTTGATAATAAAATAGGAACTTCTTTTTTCACCATAACAACGTCCTCACTTTCTTCTATTCAGCACTAGCTTGTTATACATTTGCTTTTCGACATCAGTTAGTTCTGAAAACATATGAGGAGAATATTCTGCAAAATATGTGCTTGTCCAGTTGTTTTCCATGAAGTCCAGTATATCCTCTTGTTCATTTTTACCAGTAAAAGAAAAGAGGAAATTTACATTCTCATAGTTTAGAAATGCCCTTAAGTCACACATTTCCCATGCAGTAGAGCCTGCGACAAGGACTTTAATGTCACAGTTAGAAAATGGATCCAGTTTGTCATCGTTTAACACTCCATAATCATAAACGATATAATCGTATAGATTGTCTAGTTCAGCGGTTACCTGTGAATACAGAGGAATATCGCTATAGGTAACAAACCCTGTGAATTCTTGTTCAGAGCCAATAAATACATCTTTAATAATAGCCACATGCTTATTATTGTTTTGTTCAACATAACAAGCTTTGTGGCCATTATTGATTAAACTATGAATAAGCCTAATTGCCTGCGTTGTAGTGCCTATTCTAGCGCATATGCCGCCTATGCCTATTGTGATAATTTCACGATGTTTAGGAGCAATTTTTCTTGTGAATATTGATTTTTTAGTGGTGCTGTCCTCAATAATAAAATGCTTCACACTATCGAACTCAACACCATTGATGCATGCCTGCATTTCCTGTATTACCGTATGTTGGTCATAAGATAAAACAAAATTATAGAGTCCGATTTTAACTAGTTCACTCAAAAAAGTATCGCCGATACATTTGCCTTGTGCAACTATAGTAGCTGCAATCAGTAATCTATGCCATGATAACAGATATGTAGTGGATATTCTCAAAAATAATGTCCAAGCAGTAATGGAAGCAGACAGTAATATTATTAACCCATTTGTTATAGAAAATCGTATAAAAGAATTGAAAAAAGATATGATGGACTTAGTGGCTATTAGCGCAAAGGCTGAAAATACAGATAGTTTTGATGACCAATTCAAGCAAATCAGTGAGGAAATAAAAATGTATCAAGACACACTCGAACAATACAGCAGCCAAAAGCAAGAAGATAATACTATGAATAATAAAGTGCAATCAATACTAGAACTGATAGACAATACTTCACTGGAAATAACTCAGTACGATGATAACCTAACGAGACAGCTTATTGACAGCATCAAAGTGATGAGTGAAAATAAGCTGTTGAATGTTTTTAAGGGCGGGTTTGAGATGGAGCAGAGTATGTAGGCGCAGACGGAATAAAAATTAAAGGCTGACCGAAAATACTTGGCCAGCCTTTAATTAATGTTAACATATTATTTTTAATGACATAGAATTAGATGAAAATTCAGAAATGTTAGCGAAACTAGATATATATACCAAAATAAGAAACACCGTTGAGCAAGCACGGGGAAATGTGTATACAGTTGCAAATCTTAAAAATATGCAACAATTTTATTCTAATATTCCCAATAGCTACACTAGTTGTGCTATGTTTTTGATGCTATGATTAAAAATGATTCATATATTGACAAATTTACAAATATACCATATGATTACAATAAAGGATATTTTAACTAAAAATTTATTTATTCTAATATAAATTATGTTAAAAATAGCTTCACTGTTAAAATACGAAAAAATAATCAAGGAGATGTAGAAATGAGAATGTTAAAAAAGTGGTGTGTATGTTTTTGAGTCTTGTTATGATAATGAATATGACCTCAATATTTACTACTACAATATTTGCCGCGGATGCAAAAAACAGTTCCTATTCGGGGGAGAACTACAAAGTGAATTATTCCATCCAAGATAGTTGGGATAATAATCAGATGATTGAAGTAAAACTAACAAACACAGGAACACAGAACATTGAAAACTGGGCATTGAAGTTTAATGCAGATGGTGAAATAAAAGACATAATTGCAAATTATCTGAAGTGCTAATAGATACTTCATCTAATATAGTTGATTTAAAACTATTTGCAATTGCAACATATGACAAAGAAAAAAACACTATATTATTAGAATGGAATACCACAATTCCAAAAGGCAATTTTAATATTAAGGTATCAACGGATGGCATTAATTTTACAACTGCATCTGTTGTAACTGATTCAATTAATTATGAATATAAAATAATGGATAATAGTAATAAATACTACTTTAAAATCAAACAAACAACATCAAACGGTAAAACTGTGGAATCTAATACTGTAACTATGGTTAAAAATGAAAATGGCTATGAGTTAAATTTAGAAGATACAGATAAAGATGGATTGCCTGATGTATATGAAAATATGATTTGTACTGACCCATTAAAACCTGATACAGATGGGGATGGACTAAATGATTATACTGAAACTAATTTAACAAACACTAATCCCTTGAAGATTGACACTAATGAAAATACAGTTTCAGATGCAAATGAAGATTTAGATTCAGATAGCTTAATCAATCTTCAAGAAATAAAATATGGTTCGAACCCATTGGTTGCCGATACTGATTTGGATGACTTGAATGATGGAGATGAGCTTAATAAATACAAAACTAATCCATTGATTGGTGATACTGATGAGGATAGCATAAGCGATGGAGATGAAATAAAACTTGGTTTAAATCCTTTATCTAAGTATACAAATGAAGGCGTATTGGATTCGGAAATTCAATTTAATCAAAAAATAGAATCTACTGATATACCTAAAATCAACACTCTTGAAAATGAATATGAAGTTTCATTGGATGTGACAGCGAGTGGTTACGTTAATAGTAATCTTAATGTAATTGAAAGTACATATGCTTCTGCTTTATCTGCTAACTCAGCAATAAAAGGTGTTCCAATTGAATTAAATTATGAGAGTGGTGATGTGGAAAAAGCAACAATTAAATTTAAGCTAAAAGATTCACTTCTTACTAAAGCAAACGAAGTTGGGGCAAAAGCATTAATAGGAACAAGTAAACTTGAACGTTTTCATATTTTTAGATATGATGAAAAAAATGATTTCCTTTATCCTGTTAAAACACAAGAAGATGGAGATACGATTTATACACAAACAAATAAACTTGGAACTTATTGTGTTATGGATTTGGTTGAGTGGGATAAATCCTTACAAGATAATAGCCAGCCGCAAACATTAAGTATGCTTAATGCTGATGATGAGGCTAAGTTAGCGTTAATGGTACAAGAACAGGTGAAAGTCACTACTGAACCAATTATCGAAATAGCTATAACGCAAGACGAACTGCAACAACAAATACAACTTTATGAGAAACTTTTCCAAGAATCAGTTGATGAAATGCTTGCATTTGATGCACAAGATGATGTAAATATGAGCAGTAGATCTATAGCACCTGAAAACAGAAAGAAAATAGATATTGTTTTTGCAATAGATTCTACTGGGAGTATGGCTGAGCCACCCGAGTTGGGCGGTACGCACTTTGTCAATAGTTGTTGTAGCCAATCAATCTTTTTTATAACCAAACTTATCGTTTCAATGAATAAAGCCAATATTGACTGGAGAATTTGTCTAGTTGATTTTAAAAAATACCCTAATGATGGTGATAATGCACGGACAATATATGCTGCGCCTGATGGTTCTCCATGGTTCAGCAAAGCTACTATAACAGATTTAGGTAAAGCAATGAGAGAGATACAAGATAAAACTAAAGTTGCAAAAGAAACAACACAAACGCCATGGGATGCTTTGGGATATATAACACAGGAATTAACTTTTAGAGATGGCACAGTGCGACAAGCGGTTTTGATGTCCAACCAAATAGCCAAAGACGTGAATCGATATAACATTAAAGATATAAATGAAATGTCAGAATTATTATTACAAAAAGGTATCATTACTCATTATGTTACTCATATGGATGCTATAGATAATTATTCACTTTTGAGAGAAAAAACAAAAGGAGTTTATGCGTTCTATTTTTATGATTTCATAAATGATTTTCCGCAAATAGTTGTAGATTATATTGTTGGAGCAAGACCACTACCAATTGATAAACAACCAAAGGTTGTAACAAGTTGTGGATTAGAAAAAATTGATGTCAGTAAGTTGTTTGGAACACATCTTGAAGAAGATTTGGATGGTGACAGTTTAAAAAACAAGGATGAAATTAGAACAGATTTGATGAATGGTAACATTTCATTGGAAAATCTTATTACATTAAAAGAATTTGGTGAGAAAATAGATAAAAGTACAATTGACGGATTCACAAAAGAACTTTTACAAAAACATGCAAACACACTAGTTCTACCATTAAAATCAGACCCAAGGAAAAAAGATAGTGATGGGGATAAATATAATGATGATATTGATGCATATCCATTGAGCTATATTGTAAATATGTCATATATTTTCTATGAAAAAGGCGGAGATGATTTTTTAAAGGATGAGGCATTGCACAGAGAGAAGAAGATAAAGAAAAATAGCGAAAAAGTATCGGTTTTACCTACAAATTCTTTAACAGAATTCTGCGATTACTGGAACAATATGGGCGTAAATGCTGAAGGTAAAGTGGAATACGAAATCTCGGATGTATATACAGTATTTCATGGTGGCCCAGATTTTATTTGGTTTGGCAAAGATGTTACACTAGAAACTACAGACTTAAATCTCTTACACAATAAAAAAATAGGTGTATTACATTTATCATCATGTAATAATGGTAATTTAGATTATCTTAATTTTGGAGAATGGGGGGGAGAAAATTTTAAACAAAATATGGCTATTTCATTTTTGAAAACTTGTAGTGGAATAAAAACTGTAAAAGCTTCAGATGGATTTGCTTCATACTTTATAGGATTAGATATATCAACAGGATATACCGATTTTTGGGAATTAATAAGGTTTAGTAAAAGTAAGTTTGATAGGTGGTCACTAGCTAAAAATGGTCGTATTAGGATGGCAACTGGCTTTATAACATATACAAGAGATGACAATGGGGAAATAGTATTTTCACCTAAAATTAAAATATATGATCAAGATCAAAGTGAATTTGAAATTGAAGTTATAAATGAGGTTATCAAGTAATGAAGAAACGTATGTTTATTATTGTAATTATAAGTATTGTGGGTTTAGTTAGTGTAGTTTTATGCACAAAGTATTTTACAACTCAACCGTATGAAGTTATTATGGCAGATTACGATGACGCAAGATATTACATTGATACAGTAGGAAGTCGTTTAATACAAATACGCAATAATGGTGATATAGCTGAATTTAATCATGAAGAAAAATCAATTCAAACATACCATAAACAGAATATTGTGGACGTTACATATAATTGCTCAAAATCCATAGATGAAAAACAGATGATTATTTATGCAAATGGTGATATTTATATGGATAGTAAACTTAAATATGAAGGTGAGAAAATAGGCAAAATCGAGGGCGCGGTAGGTGCAGCTCAAGGGGGAAATCATGCTGCAATTGTTACAAAGGATAGAAAATTATATGTCTATGGGGATAATAGTGACGGAGCACTTGGAATACCAGAAATAAAAACTACTAATGGGTTTATTTTAAATGAAGAAGTGGAGGATGTTGTTAAAGTTATTTGTGGCTTTGATCATACATTCGTGCTAAATTCAAAAGGGGAAATTTTTGGTTGTGGAACATGGTTAGAGAAGACTTATACTAGTTTTGTAAAGTTTGATGTAGCATCTCCTATTGTTGATATTGCATGTACTGGATCTTACTATAATGCTGATACCGTTATAGCATTAAATAATAAGGGGAATGTATATGAAATTGGTTACTCTTTTTTTGGAGGAAGATTTCATACATATAGAAAAGAGCTTGGCAAAATTGACTTTTTGTCAAACATAGTTTCATTTAGTACTGCTCTAAACAAAGGAGCAGCAATTGATAATAAAGGAAAGATTTATTGTTGGGGAAGTAGGCTTAAAGGAAAAGCAGCTGGAGAAGAGTTGAAGAAGAAAATTTACAGAATTTCAGGTGTGGAAAAAGTGTTTTGCGGTTACTCAAGTGTTTATGCAATTAAAGATAAGCAAGTGTTTTTAATTCCTATACCTAAATAATTTTTATCACATCAAAAATAATATGACCAAAGAATTAGAACCTAAAATAAATTCAGAAATGTTAGCAGAATTAGATATATACCCAAAAATAAGAAACACCGTTGAGCAAGCACAGAAAAATATGTATGCGGCTGTGAACTTTGTAATGGTAGAAACATATTGGAATATAGGCAAACAAATATGTGAAGCGCAAGGAGGAAACACTAGGGCTTAGTATGGAGCTGGACTTTTGAAGTTTTTATCTAAAAAGTTAACTGGAGAATTTGGAAAAGGGGGTATACAGTTGCAAATCTTAAAAATATGCGACAATTTTATTCGGCTTTTCCAATTAGCTACACACTGCGTAGGGTCACACTATCGTCTGTTAGTGCGAGTAGAAGATAAAGCAGCACGTGATTTTTATATAGATGAATGTGCCAAATCAAATTGGAGTACTCGCCAGTTAGAACGTCAAATAAATTCATTCTATTATCAAAGGTTACTTTCAAGCCAGAATAAGCGCACATTACATTTGAAGAGTGGCATTACTACCTTGATCTTATTTTTTATAACTATATTTAAAAGTGTTTTGTCATTGTTGATTTGAAAATCGGCAAGCTAAAACATCAAGATATTGGACAAATGCAGATGTATGTAAATTACTATACAAGAGAGCTTATGAATGAGAGTGACAATTTACCAATTGGTATTGTTCTTTGTGCAGACAAAAGTGACTCAGTTGTTAAGTATACTTTGCCAGAGCATAACAGTCAAATATTCGCATCAAAATATAAGTTATACATGCCATCTGAAGATGAACTAAAACAAGAACTTGCTAAAGAACAAGGAATATTAGAACTTGAAATAAGACTTGTAGATAATAAGTGAAATTTATAACAGATTCCTTAAATACTAGCTTTTGCAGCCTTTAAAAAGTACATCTATATTGTTCCCCACACACAAGTATGAGGAATGAAATAAATGCACCGCCCGTAAAGGGCGGTGTTTCCTCGCTTTATAAGCACTTTTTACCGTTCCTACCAGATTTGAACTGGGGGAATAGAGATTTGCAAGAAAAACACAATAATATAAGAAATTCAAAGACCGATATTACACTAGATTTAATAGTGAAATATCGGTCTTTTTTTATGCTCATTTTTAAAATCAAATATGTACCCTTAAAGTTTAAGGCTTGTATTTTAATCCATTATGGATTCGGAATACACGCCTTTATGCAATTCAAATAATTTAAGAGATAAAGGAGTAATCAAAATGTATAAAAAACTTGAAAGACGGTACCCAAGTGCACATAAATATCAAATTCCACTTGGATTCGTCAATCTAGTGATATGCAGTTGGTGGCAATTTAAAACAAACGCTCACCATTTGGTTATGGAAATTGATGTGATTTCTAGGCGTTTTCATTTATAAGTTCTCCTTTATTTTAAGTTATATCTGCTTTCAAGTTTAATTTCTATGTCCTTAGAAAATACGGGTTATGACATTACTGATCCAGATAATGCGAATTATTTGCAAGCGTATCTCATTGTTGTGTTTTTATTGAATCTTTACTCTTTCGCTTTAATGCGTAGTCTGTGTTTATGCGGCTTATTGAATTTTATGTTTGTTAACTTGACATCTTTAATTAACATTGATATACTAATCATACAGTTAAATCAATTGATTAAACTATATGATTAGTATATCAATGTTAAAGGAGATTAAAATGAAAGTATTAACAATTTTAGGTAGTCCCAAAAAAAATGGCAATTCATCAAAAGCACTTGATATGTTTGAAAAAAATATGATTCTACAAGGAAACGAAGTTGAGAGGAGAAATATTGTAGATTTTAAGATAAACGGATGCGTTGGATGTAATGCTTGTTTTACTGAAAAAGATAAGCCTAATTGCGTGCAAGTTGACGATGCAGTACACATTTTTGATCAAATAATGTCATCGGACATAATTATATATGCATCGCCACTATATGCTTTTTCATTTCCTGCACAAATAAAAACTTTTATTGATAGACATTATTGTTTTGTAACAAATCCGGGCTTGCCTTCACAGTCTTCAGTAATAAAAGACAAACGAGTTGCGCTTTTAATTACTTGTTGTGACGAATTAGAAAATAATGCGGATCTTATACAAATAATGTTTGACAGAATATTTAAACGATTAGAATGTAATGTAATTGGAAAATATGTAATCACATCAAGTGAAGCCCTCGATTTTATTGACAGAGCAAAAGAAATAACTAATACTATGGCAAACGATATAACGAACGTATAATAATTATTACTAAGTTACATAACAATTATAATTCGATAAAAATTCACACGGATAAATTCTATTATTAACAAGGAGCTTCAAATGGAAAACAATTTAGTACGAACTAACATAATTAACGCCACTATTCAATGTATTGGAAAACATGGTATTCAATCGGTAACTAATCGACTGATAGCTAAAGAAGCAAATGTTAACAGTGCGTCAATTAATTACTATTTTAGCTCTAAAGAGAAATTAATTGATGAGGCTATAAAATGCTCATTGGATAGTTATTTTTCAGAATTCTTTAATGAGCCTTTAAATTTAAAACAGGAAACAGGCTCTAAATTAATATTAAAACAGTTCTTGATGGAATCATTAAAAGATGCTCTATCATCTCCACACTTTATAAAATCATATCTTTATGAGTCAATTGTACATGATGACTATAGCGGCATTTTTTTTGAACGATTTAATACATTTCTAAATAATTTATACGAAGAAGTTGATACCCAAAATTTAGGAGAAATTGAACAAACAAAGAAGATGTCTATTATCCAAATGGTTTCATCTATTATGTTTGTGAGTCTATTGCCTAATTTCTTTAACGGTTTTTTAAAAGTTGATTTTAGAGAATCTAATGTTCAAAAAGATTATGTTGATCACTTACTTAATCATTTTTATACTAAAGATATAGAATAATAGCGACAAAAAACTATACCATTGTTAACCTTAGGGTTTACCACTCATGTTGAGCTTAATGCATTTTTTCAAGTCTATATAGTCGTTGCTTGTAAATTAACTTTTAAAACAGGAGGTTGTGTTTTGAATAATCAGTACAAACTTGATAATGCGTGGTATAAACTTG